>NHHQ01000117.1 GCA_002170915.1 Rhodospirillaceae bacterium TMED167
CAATGTGCCCGTCTTTTTTCATAAAACTCATAATCTTGACGGACTCTGAGAGTTTCTTTGGCGCCTTATACGGTCGGTCAGCCGCTGTCAGCGCCTCAAAAACATCGGCAATGGCCATGATACGGGCGGGAGTCGACATATCTTCTTTCGCAAGCCCCCGAGGGTAGCCGCCACCATCCATTTTCTCGTGGTGGCCGCCGGCATATTCGGGTACGCGCTTTAAATGTTTTGGAAACGGCAGGGTCTCCAGCATGATAATAGTCTGCACGATGTGGTCGTTGATCATGTAGCGGTCTTCTTCCGTGAGGGTGCCACGGTCGATGGATAGGTTATAGACTTCTCCTAGGTTAAACTTGTACTCGGGCTCCTTCATTTTAAAACCCCACTTGTTATCAAGGGGCATCCTGTCCCGCTCTTCCCGTAAAGCAATATGATCATACCGATCGTCCAGGAGTTTCACGTCAACGGGCAACGTTGGCTCAGGCTCCCGCATCTTCCGTTTGGCTTCCTCATGAGAAATGCCAAGTCGGTCGGACAGCGTCATGGTCCAGGTCTCCTCCGCAATTCTTTTCAACCGTTTAATTTTATCCGGCGCCATGAATTCGCCGCCCACATTACACCCGGCAATGAAGGCGAAATCGTCGTCGAGCTGCGCGATCCGATCCACGTATTTGGTGCGTGACACTTCCTCATCGCTGCCGGCGGCAATTGTTTTCAGCATATTAATCTCAGCATCCCGCTTTAAGATCTCGAAACGCATACGCACTTCGTGAATACGATCATAAATGGTTTCCAGCTTGGTCGCTTTGTCCACAATATATTCCGGCGTCGTGACCTTGCCGCAGTCATGCAGCCAGCCCGCGATATGCAGCTCATACCAATCGTCTTCCGTGAGGCCGAAGTCCTTGAAACGGGGGTCGCGGGACTCGCTAGCCGCGCGCGCCAGCAGGTTAGTAAGCTCCGGCACCCGCTGGCAGTGCCCGCCAGTGTACGCTGATTTGGCGTCGATGGCGCCAGCAATCAATTCGATGAAAGCATCCAAAAGATTTTTTTGCGCCCTCTGGAGAAGCTTATTATCGAGCGAGATCGCCGCCTGAGACGCTAGCGCCTCGATCAGTTTTTGTATGTCCTCTCTAAAGGGGACAACTGTCTCAGTGTTGGGCTCTTTCGCATTCAAAAGCTGCAGCACGCCAATCACATCGCCGTCGTGGTTTTTCAAGGGCACGGTTAAAAATGACACGGACCTATACCCCGTTGTCTCATCGAACGTCTTGGTGCCGGAGAAATCAAACTCATCGGCCGTGTAAGCGTCTGTGATGTTGATCAGGTTGCCAGTGACGGCAGCGGCCGAGGCGACATTGGTCAGGTTGGGTGTCCCATCGTCATTGAAAAGGTTCACGTCGGGCAGCGCCACCAGTTTACCCGTCGTACCACCAAGGGCAATATCGAGCGTATCATTTTGGATAATTTCAAAACTGAGTGTGTTCTGCTCGGTCTTTAAATAAAGGGTTCCTGCGTCTGCGTGGGTGAAATCCTTTGCTGCCAATAGAATATTTTCCATAAGCCGTTGGTGGTCCTTTTCCGCCGACAGCGCGACCCCCACCTCAATCAACCGGCGGTAAATATCCGCATTGTGCGCCTCCGTGGTGGCGCTGGAGGAGGTGTATTGGTTTTGCGCTTCCATGACGTCCCACCCTTCACAAATGATTTCGCGTAAGCCAACCCATTGCTCTAGCCCAAATTAAGGGGCCGATTCAGTATCGGAATTTTACCACCAGATCGACAACAACTCAGACTCGGTAGCGGAGTGAGCGTATCCCGACCAGTCTTCAGAGGCAATATGGACGGGGATGTTGCAGCACCCGACCACACGGCTCGCGATCCAGTGCCTAATTCATCAATCCGTAGAGCGCCGCGACCCAAAAAACCTTGACCTTTACCAGCCCAAAACGGCCTATAGGCCGGCCAAGAGAGGACAGAACCGACGGCAGGACATCAGGAGACCCATCGTGGCATTTAAAAGCCTGAGAGATTTTATCGAGAGACTGGAGCGGGAGGGCCGACTCGCCCGAGTCGCCGAACCCATCTCGACGGTGCTCGAGATGACTGAGATACAGACGCGACTGCTGGCAGAGGGNGGNCCGGCTGTTTTATTTGAAAATGNAACCGGTCAAGACGGTCAGACGTATGACACATCCGTGCTGGTGAACTTGTTCGGCACGGTGGAACGGGTTGCCTGGGCCATGGAACGGGAACCCGAGGAGCTCCGCGAACTCGGTAAAACGCTTGCCTTCTTGCGCCAGCCGGAACCGCCTGGGGGCTGGAAAGAAGCCGTCAGCATGCTGCCACTGATCAAGACAGCCATGGCCATGAAACCTAAAATGGCGGCCGCCGCGCCCTGTCAGGACATCGTGCTAAAAGGCGATAACATCGACCTGGCCCAACTACCCATTCAAACCTGCTGGCCAGATGAGCCTGCGCCCCTGATCACCTGGCCACTGGTGGTGACGGATGATCCCANTCAACCGGGCAAGGATAAGTTCAATCTTGGCATTTACCGCATGCAGGTCACNNGCANGAACACAACNCTGNTGCGCTGGCTCAAACACCGGGGCGGTGCCCAGCACCATGCGAAACACAANGNNGCNGGNATATCGNTTCCTGCAGCGGCCGTCATCGGCGCCGACCCGGCGACCATTCTGGCNGCCGTCGCGCCGGTNCCGGACACCATGTCAGAATATCAGTTCGCAGGCCTTCTCCGAAACCAGAAGGTCGAGCTCGTAGAATGTAAAACCGTGCCTCTCAAGGTCCCGGCGCAGGCGGAAATTGTTCTGGAGGGCCATGTNTCCCTGAGCGANTATGGGGATGAGGGGCCGTACGGAGATCANACGGGCTATTACAACTCGGTGGAACAATTCCCCGTCTTCACCCTCTCCGCGATCACCATGCGGAAAGACCCCATTTANCTCTCNACGTTTACGGGTCGCCCGCCGGATGAGCCATCGGTGCTGGGTGAGGCCCTTAACGAGCTGTTCATTCCGTTGCTCATCCAGCAGTTTCCAGAAATCGTTGATTTCTGGCTGCCGCCGGAGGGTTGCTCTTACCGTGTCGCAGTGGTCTCTATCAGGAAAGCCTATGCAGGCCATGCCAAGCGTGTGATGATGGCTGTCTGGTCTTATTTGAGGCAATTTCTTTATACCAAGATGGTAATTGTGGTGGATGATGATATCGATGCGCGGGATTGGAAGGATGTTATCTGGGCCATGTCCACGCGCATGGACCCGGTCCGTGACATGACGCTTATCGAGTCAACGCCCATCGACTACCTGGATTTTGCGTCTCCCGTCTCAGGTCTTGGCGGTAAGGTTGGGTTCGACGCCACAAACAAATTGCCGGGAGAGACAGACCGGGAATGGGGAGCCAAAATCCGCATGTCCGACGAGGTGATTGAGAAGGTCTCCGGTATGTGGGACAGTCTCGGACTACCGGGCAGCGGCACCCCTATTTGGAAATAAGGTCACTTGGAAATAGAGAGAGATGAGCGGATCCCCTGATATTTTAAACCTTCTGAACGACCTTCTTGCGAAAGCCAAGGATAAGGGTGCCGATGCCGGCGACGCGGTGCATATTGAGAGCACCTCCTTGTCCGTTGCGCAGCGGCTCGGCAATCCCGAAAAACTAGAGCGTTCCGAGAGCGCAGATATTGGACTCCGTATTTTTGCCGGCAAATCTCAGGCCATCGTGTCATCATCTGATTCATCACCGGACGCGCTTGACGAATTGGCGGAACGCGCCGTGGCGATGGCGAAATCCGTGCCGGCGGATCCCTATTGCGGCCTCGCCGACCCGGCACAGCTGGCAACGGATGTCACCGACATAGATTCCTTTGACGCGAGTGAGCCCTCCGCCGAGACCCTTGTAGACTGGGCCAACCGCGCGGAACAGGCAGCCCGTGCTGTCGATGGTGTCACCAATTCCGAAGGTGCGGAGGCTGGCTGGGGCCAAGCCACCGTGAGCATCGCCGCCACCAACGGCTTCTCACATACCTACTCGGGATCACATTATTCTCTGAGCGCATCCGTGCTCGCCGGTGAAGGCACCGCCATGGAACGAGATTATGACTATTCGGGTGCCGTCTACGCGGAGGACCTCCGAGGTCCGGAAGACATCGGGCGCTCAGCCGGCGAAAAAGCCGTTCGACGGTTGAACCCGAAAAAGGCCGAGACAGCCCAGGTACCTGTTGTGTACGACACCCGGGTGGCGCGCTCGTTGATATCGCATTTTGCGTCCGCCGTGAACGGCTCCTCAATCGCCCGGGACACGAGTTTTCTCAAAGACAGCATGGGTGAGAGAGTATTCGGAGACGGCGTCACNATCGTCGATGACCCGCATCGCCGNCGCGGCCTTCGNTCAAAACCCTTTGATGCCGAAGGGGTCNCCAACACGNGCCGNAAANTGATTGATAACGGCCGGCTCACNACATGGTTCCTNGACCTTAGGTCGTCNCGNCAATTGGGACTGGAAACCACNGGACACGCCTCNCGAGGCACCAGTNCGCCGCCCNGNCCGTCNGCNACCAATCTGTATATNGCCGCCGGGGATCTGAGCCCNGANGATTTGATNCAAGATATCAAGAGNGGATTTTATGTCACCGAATTGATCGGNTTTGGCATCAANGGGCTGACCGGTGATTANAGCCGCGGCGCGTCCGGCTTNTGGATCGAGAATGGCNAGATTANCTACCCNGTGAGCGAAATGACCATTGCCGGGAATTTAAAGGACATGTTTTTNANGCTCACCCCCGCCAACGATCTTGTCTTCCGCTATGGCGTCGATGCACCNACCCTTCGTGTNGACGGCATGACCATNGCCGGNAAATAGACCATGGCCCGATTGGNCCGTTAACNAATTTNTGGTANAATNAANGCTATNAAANTCAAAAGCCTTNGGGAAATTNAAGTGGTTGAGGACTTGCGTGACTGACGCGCCGCAACAAGATAACTCGACCTATGCGCTGGTAAAACGCTTGGTGCGAGAGAGCGTTCGGCCGTATCTCGCATGGATCGCCTTCGCCCTTGTCTGTATGGCTTGTGTTGCCGGCGCGACCGCCATCAGCGCCCTTTTGATGAAGCCCGTCATTAATGATGTCTTTGTTGCCCGGACGGAATCCCTACTGATCCCCATTGCCCTCGCCGTCATCGTTACATTTGCGATGAAAGGGATCGCCAATTACGGCCAATCAGTGCTGATGAGTTTTGTCGGGCAGAGAATCATTACGGACACACAACATCGGCTTTATGCTCATCTCAGTACCATGGAGCTCGGCTTTTTCCACCGCATGCCCACGGGAAACCTAATTTCCCGCTTTACCATCGATATTAATATGATGCGCGCCGCCGTCTCAAATGCCCTCACCGGGATCGGCAAAGATTTTCTCACCCTTATTTTTCTGGTCGGGGTGATGTTTCAGCAAGACTGGGTCCTGGCATCCATTGCGTTCATCATTTTCCCCATTGCTATTCTCCCCATTGCCCGGCTGGGCCGGCGCATCCGTAAGGTGACCGTCAACACCCAGGAAGAGCTCGGTCAGTTTACCACGCTGTTGGAACAGACATTCCAGGGTGCCCGTGTGGTTAAGGCCTATGGTATGGAAGACTATGAGAAGAAACGCGTGCAGGAGATCGCGGAACGCGTATTCGCCCTCGTCTTCAAATCCTCCCGTATCCGGTCCATGGCAAGCCCGATCATGGAAACCCTGGGCGGGGTGGCCGTGGCACTCGTCATATTTTACGGCGGCTCCCGGGTCATCAGCCAGTCCATGGACCCCGGCTCGTTCTTTGCGTTCATCACGGCATTGTTGCTCGCCTACGAGCCCATGAAGCGGCTCGCCAATTTGAACGCCTCCCTGCAGGAAGGTCTCGCCGGCGCCCAACGGCTGTTTGTGCTATTGGATATGAAGCCGGAGATTCAAGAGAAGCTGGCGGCACGGCCCATGGTCATCGCCGGGGGCGGATTGGAGATGGAGAACGTTCACTTCTCGTATTTGCCCGATCAGCCGGCGATTGATGGTATTTCCCTGTCCGTGCCCGCCGGAAAGTTGGTCGCCCTGGTGGGGCCGTCTGGTGCGGGCAAATCGACCATACTCAACCTCATTCCCCGCTTCTATGACGTTAATGCCGGGCGCATCACAATCGATGAGACAGATGTACGGGATGTGACTTTCGACTCCTTGCGCGGCTGCATCGCCCTCGTCAGCCAAGAAATCACGCTATTCGACGACACCGTCCGGGCCAATATTGCGTACGGCCGTCCAGGGGCATCAGAAGACGAGATCATCGCCGCCGCAAAACATGCGGCGGCACATGACTTCATCATGGACATGCCGGATGGATATGACACCTATGTCGGCGAGCGCGGCACAAAAGTCTCAGGCGGCCAGCGTCAGCGCCTGGCCATCGCCAGGGCCATGCTTAAGAACGCACCGATTCTACTTCTGGACGAGGCCACTTCCGCGCTGGACACAGAGTCGGAGCGTCATGTTCAGGCGGCGCTCAAGAAGCTGATGAAAGGCCGGACAACACTCGTGATTGCTCACCGGCTCTCCACTGTTATGGATGCAGATCTGATACATGTCATTGATGACGGCAAGCTCTCGGAGTCCGGCACCCACGCCGAACTGCTCGCGAAAAATGGCATCTACGCCCGGCTCTATCAGCTTCAATTCAGCGACCAGCAGATGGCCGAACAGGCCCGCCTGCAGGCGGCAGGCGAATAAGCGCATTTCATGGCGACACCAGCGGGGATCAAGAACCTTTCCCGGAACGGTGCCGCCCGGGCCTGTGCCAGTTGGCTGGGTGCGCTCTATGTCCGGGCCGCGAACATTACCACGACCTGGACCAGCGACGGCACGGCCGGTCCCACAGCGCTGTGGGAGACCGACACGCCATTCATAGGCTGTTTCTGGCATGGGCGTATGATCATGATGAGTTCCAATTGGCATCCAGCGCGCCCACTTCACATGCTCATCTCTGGTCATCCGGATGGCAAGCTGGTTGCGCGAGTGGTGCGGCTCCTCGGCTTCAGAACACTGGAGGGATCGACCCGGCGGGGTGGCGCAGATGCGCTGCGCGCCATGCTTCGGATCTTGAAGGATGGCAGTTCCATCGGCATTACCCCAGACGGCCCACATGGGCCCCGAATGCGGGTGAGTCCCGGGACAATCGCGTTGGCCAAGCTCAGTGGCGCGCCCCTCCTACCGACCACGTTCAGTTCCACAAAAGGCAAAATATTTAAAAGCTGGGACCGTTTTTTTCTGGCCGGTCTGTTTGGCAAAGGCGTCTTTCTATGGGGCGACCCCATCTATGTGCCAAGGGATGCAGACGCCGCTGAAATGGAGCGCTTGCGGCTCGTACTGGAAGACTCGCTCAACATGCTCACCCGATCAGCGGACGATAAATGCGGACGGGTTCCTGTCGAGCCGGAAGCCAATAACCTCGGGACCGATAAGACGGCCGGCATGGTGACGGAGACGAGCCCATGATGCTCACGCTGTACCGGATGCTCACCACTCTTGGCGGTCCTGTCATTCAGTATTATCTGAAACGACGCATGGCGGCGGGTAAGGAGGATCCGTCCCGGTTTGCGGAACGGCAAGGCAAAAGCGTCCAGCGCCGGCCAAAAGGTCGATTGATCTGGCTCCACGCGGCCAGCGTTGGCGAATCCCTCTCCATGCTCCCCCTCATCGACACGCTACTTGAGGCAGATTCCCAGCTCCACGTTTTGATGACGACGGGAACCGTCAGTTCGGCTGCCCTGATGGCGGACCGTCTCCCGGAAAGGGCCTTTCATCAATATGTGCCGGTCGACCGCGNGGCCTATGTNNGGCAGTTNCTATCGCATTGGCNTCCCGACCTCGCGCTCTGGGCGGANAGCGAGTTCTGGCCTAATTTAGTTATGGAGACCCAGCGCCGAAATGTGCCCATGATCCTGGTCAACGGGCGGATCTCNCCAAAGTCCTTTNATGGCTGGCAGCGNTTCCCCGGCNTTATCGGCCAACTCCTGAGGGGCTTCACCCTCTGCCTTGGCCAAACGGATGACGATGCGGACCGGCTCCGGCAATTGGGGGCCCTCAATCATAAATGCCTGGGCAACCTAAAGTTTGCTGTGCCGCCTCTACCGGCGGATATCGAAGAACTTATCAGGCTCGAACAGCAAATGTCCGGCCGGCCGCGCTGGCTGGCAGCCAGCACGCATCCCGGTGAAGAGGAGATGGCCGGGCAGGTTCATGCGAAGATCGCCGCCCGGCATCCCGGTCTACTGACCATTATCGTCCCCCGGCATGCCGGCCGCGGAAGCGACATCGCAGCGCGCCTTCGGTCAGAGGGTTTTNTCACGGCCCAGCGCNCNAGACAGGAANCCATCNCCNCTNATACGCAANTTTACATCGCCGATACCATGGGCGAATTGGGGCTCTTTTTCAGATTATCCGATATCGCCTTCATGGGAAAATCCCTGGTGCCTCTCGGCGGACAGAATCCACTGGAAGCACTCCAACTCGACTGCGCCGTGGTACACGGTCCCCACATGGCGAATTTCCAAAAGATTACTGAAGAGATGGCAGAGATAGGGTCGGCACTTGCCGTGACGGGCACGGATGCTCTCGCAGCAGCAGTCGAGACCTTGCTCGAAGATGACATACATCGACGATCGCTGATTGAAAATGGACGCGAGTATATGGAGTCTCATGCACAGGTCGTGGACCGGGTAAGCCATGAAATTTTATTGGTGCTCAAAACTGATGTGACCGGAAAGAATCCGCATGCAGCCGCCTGATTTCTGGTACGGGACGCCAACAGGCCTCACGCCNCAGATGCTGAGACCGATCGGCGCCCTCTATGCGCTGGCGAGCCGGGTTCGCCGCACCTTTCAGATACCCTGGCACCCATCGGTTCCAGTTATATGTGTCGGCAATTTGACCGCTGGTGGCACCGGTAAAACGCCGACAGCCATCGCCATTGCTCGGCTCCTACAAGAACACAGCCTGAACGTCCATTTTCTATCCCGAGGCTATGGCAGCTCTGTGCAATCTCCGCTCCGGGTCGACTCTGTTGGCCATGACGCCACCCGCGTCGGAGATGAGCCACTGCTGTTNGCCGATGTTGCGGCCACCTGGGTATCCTCAGACCGGCGCGCCAGCGCACAGCAGGCCGTCCAGGCGGGTGCTGAAATCCTGGTCATGGATGACGGGTACCAAAACCCGTCCCTTCGCAAAGATCTCTCTCTCGTTGTCGTCGATGGCGAGGTCGGTTTTGGAAACGGCCGGGTCCTGCCGGCCGGGCCGCTGCGCGAACCGGTGCNGGATGGCTTGGGCCGGGCCGATGCCGTCCTGATTATGGGTGACGACAGATACAATCTTTCCCAAACGCTCCCGGCCTGCCGCAAAGGATCGCTGACGGTCTTTAAGGGCACCCTGGAACCGGATGACACCACTGACAGCCTGCGCGGCACACGAGTCTTAGCCTTTGCCGGCATTGGGCGGCCNGAGAAGTTTTATNCAACGCTGCGACATCTCGGGTGCGAGATCGTGGAAACACAGTCCTTTCCGGATCACCACGTCTATTCNGTTGACGAGGTTCACGCGCTCGTTCAGAAAGCNANNNGCATGACNGCNCAATTGATNACAACGACCAAGGACAAAGCNCGGCTGGGNCCGGNNCTNGCCNNACANNTGCGCGCNNTGCCCGTGCACGTGCGCTGGGNNGATGAGNCGGCCCTGAAGANCNTGGCTTCGCCCCGTCCTTACNCATTTGNNCTANAAGACGGTNTNCCTGATGNNCCGCTTCCGNCATGCCNTNGAATANGCTNCGGCCCGNNTGCTCTATGCNTNTTTTTCCCTNTTACCAGTNGATTNGGCGTCTGGCCTNGGCGGTTGGATCGGCCGGACCTTTGGACCAAGATTGCGCGTGAGCGATAATGCCCGGCGGAATTTGAAACGCACCTTTCCGGATTGGCCAATCGAAAAGATCGAACAAACCGTGCAGGATATGTGGGATAATCTTGGCAGGACATCAGGAGAACATCCGCATCTTTCGGCCTTTGATCCTTACCAGGACAACAGCCGGGTCGATGTCGTTGGCGCGGAATATTGTGATCTCCTGAAAGATGCGGCAACGCCCGGCCTTTTATTTTCCGGCCATTTCGCCAACTGGGAAGTAACGCCTCTAGCAGGCACGCGACGCGGTCTGACCATACATCTGGTTTACCGTCGCGCCAACAATCCATTTTTTGATAGGCTGGTGCAAAAGGGACGGAACACGCTGGATGGCGAACTCTATCCTAAAGGCGCGCAAGGGGCCAAGGCGATCCTCCGAGCTCTTAAACGCGGCGACAATATGGCCTTGTTGGTCGATCAGAAAATGAACGATGGCGTCGCCGTGCCCTTCCTTGGGAGAGACGCCATGACCGCCCCCGCTATCGCCGAGCTAGCACTCCGCTATGACTGTCCCGTGGTGCCAGCGCGCGTTGAGCGACTGAAGGGTGCTCATTTCCGGGTTACCTTCTATCCGCCACTCGACCGGCCAGAGACGGGGAATAAGCAGCAGGACATTTTGATATTGATGGCGGAGATCAACCGACAACTCGGAGAGTGGATCAAGGAACAGCCAGCCCAGTGGCTCTGGGTTCACAACCGCTGGCCCGACTAACAGGACCAATTAACTGGCCCAATTAATATCTCCCTACCGAGGAGGCACCAAAAGCGCAGGATCGAGATCGACGCCATTCCAGCGCACTCCCCAATGGAGATGCGGTCCGGTAGCACGGCCAGTTTTGCCGATCTTTCCAATAAGTTGGCCTTTTGACACTTTTTGGCCTTGCTTCACCACAACCGCACTCAGATGAATGTAAATGCTGCTGAGACCCAATCCGTGATCTAGGATGATGCTCTTACCATTAAAGAACATCCCAGGATGGGTAAACGAAACCCTCCCATTGGCCATCGCTGTGACGGGTGAGCCGACCGGGGCGGCCACATCCACACCAAGATGCGGCCGCCGCGGCTTGCCGTTTAAAACCCGCTGGCTGCCATACACTCCGCTGATGCGACCTTTTGCGGGCCAGGCAAAGCCTGATCCAGAGAACGAGGTTGCCACCATCTTCCGACGGGCGGCTGCGAGCAGCCGGCTTTCCGTGCGAATGCGAGCCGCATCAGCGGGGTCAGGCGTAACCTTGCGCCGGGGCAGTCCCTCTATACGCTGAATTTGATAATTGCGTTGTCTGACGGTGAGCCGGTGAATGGCCTGACCGCCGTCGGGTCTAATTTCGCGCAAGACTACTTCCTGGGGGACATCCCTGCCAAACCCAAGCATAAAGTCCCCTGTGGGAGAGACCGGCACGGCTTTCTCATCCAGGAACAGGCGGGTATCAGGTGCCGCGCGCCCCATGACCAAGCCCCCTTGTACAAAAGAACCGGCCAAGTCCAGCGCCACCGCAGTCGACGGCAGCACGGCCACGGCCAGGGTAAACGCTATGCTATAGAAGAGAACCTTGCGAATCATCATTAGATGGCTTGGGTTTTAACTTTTGGCGCGGCTCCCGAGACGACGAAGTGGCGGGCGCCTCTCCTGTAATCTGGGCAGCGACCCCGCCATCGGAAAACTCGATATTGAGCTTCAGACCGGTTGTCGCTGTGGCTGCTGACACCATGGTGCCGGCCTCATCCGTGACCAGAGCGAATCCCCGATCCAGAACCCGTTGGTAGGACACCCCCTCCAATTTTAACGTTTGGCGTTCAAGGTCACCGTCTTTTTGCCGGAGCAGGTTCAAGAGACCTTGTCGCCAAGACCGCACGCTTGCCGTCAGCTGGTCTTGCTTGCGGGCAATTTGTTGGGCTGGATTGACGAGCCCGCCCCCAAGTTCTCGCACACGTCCCCGCAAGTCATTGAGCATTGCTTCTTTTGCGCGGTCCAGACGCTCCACCCAGTCGTCCAACCGTTGGGACGCCTCATCCGAAATTCGTACCGGTTGGGGAATGCCTCGGGCGAGGGCTGCCACGTCTTTTTCAAAATCGCCGAATGTGCGGTGCATCGCGCGCATGAGTCGGACACCCTGGTCCGCAGTGTGCGCCAACAGATCGCCCCGCACCGGCACCGCCATTTCCGCCGCCGCCGTGGGTGTAGGCGCCCGCTGATCAGAGGCAAAATCGATCAGGGTTGTATCGGTCTCATGGCCCACAGCGGAGATGAGGGGAATATCACTCGCCGCCGCCGCACGGACAACGACCTCTTCATTGAAGGCCCAGAGATCCTCCAGGCTGCCGCCCCCCCTGGCGATAATCAACAGATCAGGCCGAGGAACGGCCCCACCGGGTGCCAATGTATTAAAGCCGTCGATGGCTGCGGCAATGCTCTCTGCTGCTCCATCCCCTTGCACATTGGTGGGCCACAGGAGCACGTAGCGGGGAAACCTGTCCCGAAGCCGATGCAGAATATCGCGGATGACCGCACCTGTTGGAGAGGTCACGACGCCGATGACCCCGGGCAAAGTCGGCAACGGCTGTTTCCGCTCCACATCGAACAGGCCCTCTGCCAGAAGTTTTTTCCGCCGGTCTTCCAACAGTTTGAGAAGCGCCCCCTCACCGGCCATTTCCATTTGCTCGATGACAATTTGGTAACTGGAGCGGCCGCCATACGTCGACAGCCGGCCGGTGACAACGACTTCCATGCCCTCTTCAGGGTGCACAGCCAAGCGGGCCACAGTGCCTTTCCAGCACACGCCATCAAGAACAGCATTCTCGTCCTTCAAGGTGACATACATATGGCCTGACCGGGCGAGGGTCAGTCGGGATACTTCCCCGCGCACGCGCACGTGAGCAAAGGCATCCTCGACGACGCGCTTCAGGGAATGGGATAACTCGCTTACGGAGAATACCGGGCGGTTATCTCCGCCCATCTCCCCGACTTCAAGTCCGGTATCCGTCCCAGAGGACGCGTCTATATCAAACATTGGATCAGTCATGACTCCCGAATAATTTATGCTACAAGGAGCGCACAGTACATGGTGAATGTTTATCTTTGAGGGGACACTCGACAATGAACGTTTTAGTGGTCGGCGCAGGGGGACGGGAACATGCCCTCTGTTGGGCTATTTCAAAGTCTCCAAAGTGCGGCAAACTCTACTGTGCGCCCGGAAATGCCGGTATTGCGGCGGTGGCAGACTGTATCGATATCGATATCGAAGATTTGCCGGCCCTGGTCACATTCGCCTGTGATAACCGAATCGATCTCGTTGTCGTCGGTCCGGAAGCGCCCCTGGTGCTGGGCCTGGTGAACGACTTGGCCGCTGCGGGCATCAAAGCCTTCGGCCCGACCCGAGATGCTGCAATATTGGAAGGTTCTAAAGCATTCATGAAAGATCTGTTCGCCAAATATGATATCCCAACCGCCGCCTACGGCCGGTTCACGAATCACGCCGACGCGGTTGCTTATGTGCAGGAAAAAGGTGCCCCAATCGTGGTCAAAGCCAGCGGTCTCGCCGCTGGAAAGGGAGTTATCCTGTGTGAAACGGAAAATCAGGCCATCCATGCACTGGATCAGATTATGGCGGCCCGAGTTTTTGGTGACGCCGGAGATGAAGTTGTGATCGAGGAATTCCTGGACGGGGAGGAAGCCAGTTTCTTTGCCCTCGTGGATGGAAAGACAGCCCTGCCTCTGGCCTCCGCCCAAGACCATAAAGCGGCATATGATGGCGATACTGGACCGAACACCGGTGGTATGGGGGCATATTCACCCGCGCCTGTGGTGACCGACGCCCTAGCCCTGGAAATCATGGAGACCATCATCCAGCCCACTCTGGAGGGCATGGCGGCAGAGGGTCGGCCCTACACCGGCGTGCTCTTCGCCGGTTTGATGATTACAGAAGAGGGGCCTAAAACACTGGAATTTAATGTGAGGTTTGGCGACCCGGAATGCCAGGTGCTCATGGCCCGCTGGGACTCAGATGTTTTGGAAGCGCTCGACGCGGCAGCCGTGGGGCAACTCGCTGACATTAAGCTCTCCTGGAAAGAGGACACTGCCATGGTCGTTGTGATGGCGGCCAATGGGTATCCAGGGCCTTATGTAAAGGGCACGGAGATTAAAATGCTTGAAGAGGCAAATAAAATAGACGGCGTCACCGTGCTGCACGCGGGGACAAAGGCCGATGGCGACCGTATCCTCGCGACGGGCGGACGTGTTTTGGGCGTGACGGCTTTGGGCGAGAACGTATCGGCAGCGCAGACCCGGGCTTACGAAGCCGTCGACGTGGTGGATTGGCCTGACGGGTTCTGCCGCCGGGACATTGGATGGCGCGCCATAGACCGTGCAGATTAAGGCCCGTTGAAGGTCATTTAACCTTGCTGAGTGCCGCCCAAACTCCGGGTCCCCAAATCGCGTGGGCAAATTCCAGTGCGGCCGTCAAAACCGCCGGTATCGCATCTGCTTTCTTCTTTGTCTTTGGTTGTGTCCGGGCCAAAGAGGCAATCGTTACGGCATCGAACGCCACTTCCTTTTTGCCATACTCATAAAGGCTCGTGACCGACATGATTTCTTCTTCTTTATCTTTCACTTCTGGAAGATCCACGTTCAACTGAAAAATATCTTTGCGTAAATCCTGGTACGGCAGTTCTGTTAAAAACATGGTGGCCGTGAACGCTAATTTGCGCCCGTTAAAGTCGCACGATAACGCAACAACATAGTCGGAAATAATTTGAACGTCCCCATCGACTGGATGGCGGCCTTCATATCGGATGGTGTATTCACATTCCGGCAAATCGACACCGGCCAATTTTCCGGTGAAAGGTCTAGAAATGGCGCCATCCAGCACAGGGGCGAGCGCCGCGGCGTAAATGAAACCCCAATCCTTCCCCTCCTTGCGGACGGCGACCCAATTTGTTCCCTTTGCCTTGCCCGCCGCCTGAATACGCATACCCTTCCGCATCCGTCCCACGCGCGGTGATTTTGTCAGCGGCTTTCCTCGGACATTCGCATCTTTCAAAACAAAGTAGTCCGGTGCCGCAGCACTCAGAGTTTGGCCAAGAAATGTCGGGCTTTTGCTCTCAGCATGCCCCGGCGTTGGAGCCCCAATCAAAACCGCTCCGCAAACAGTCACGCAAACGGTCTCGCGGGCAGCCAAGCAGGCCGATCGGCTCGCCGCCAGCCGCATCCATTGCTGAAGTGTCCCCCGCTCTGCCATCCTGTTGCTCCGGTGCCGTCCCTATCCCTGGTATTCAATGCGCCGGATTTTATGGATTTCCGGTCCTTTTTGCGTCTTTTCTAGCTTAGGTCAAAACCATAGCGGAGACCCCCACCAGGGGCCAGGATAATCCTATACTATAATCCTAATCCATGATCCTAACCCAAAACACTGCAACATACCCCTCCGCTGAGCCAAATCTTGAAACAGGGCATAAATCTACATTTATCCACAGAATATTTCGCAAAATCTAGTAGGGAATATTGCCGACAAACGCTAAATGTAGTAAAAATATAGGCGCAGTGGATCGTAGGTGACCTGGTCGAGAGGATCTCGCACCAGCGGTCTTGCAGAGATAATATTTTAAGAAAACAAATTGAAACAAAAACTTAGGACTATAAAAGGGGTCACAGACATGACAATGCCGCCCAATCACGAATGGACACCCGAACGGGTTAAAGAATTAACAAAATTATGGGCAACGGGTCTGTCAGCAAGCGAAATAGGGCGCCGTCTAGGGATCACTAAGAATGCTGTGGTTGGAAAAGTACGCCGCCTAGATCTTGCCATGCGCAGGGTACCCGCTCAGCCGAAACGCGAGCCAAATGTTGTGACATTGGATCGCTTGAAGGCGAATCAGTGTTCTTGGCCAGAGGGCGAACCCGGGAAGGATGATTTTCGGTTCTGTGGGTCTCTTGCCGTGATGGGAAAACCATATTGCGAGAAACATTGTGCGATAGCCTACGTGCCGCCCAAGAAGAAGCAAAGCGCCAACGCTGCCTAGGTCGGCACCGTCATATTTTCTTGAATTTGAGGGTTCCGTCTTTGGCAAGGCTTTCCGCCGTTTTGAGTAAACGGGTCATGGCTTCGTCGAAGCGGTAGTCAGGCAACCCCTCACGAAACTGAAACAAAAGGTCCTCCACATAGATTTTCATCGAGTTCTCACTCATGTTTCTGTAGAGCATTTTCTTAAGCACCACGTCCTGCTCGCTGGCATGCAAAAGGACAAGAATGTCATCATGCGCAGCTGTACGCATTAAAGCCTGAATGCCGCTGTCCTCCGCGAATTTCAGTTTAGCCAGAAAGGCTTGATGACGGTTTTTTTTCTCATGAACAGTTGTTGGCCGCAAAATATGCGATAA
>NHHQ01000118.1 GCA_002170915.1 Rhodospirillaceae bacterium TMED167
AGGGTTCGGCGGAATCGCGGCAGCATTGAGAATGCGGGCCAAAGGTTTCTCGGTAACGATTGTTGATCGTTTGTCTGAGATTGGCGGCCGGGCTCAGGTTTTTAACAAGGGTGGCTTCAAACATGATGCCGGCCCCACAGTCATCACAGCGCCATTTCTCTTTGACGAATTGTACGAACTCTATGGCGAAAAGCGTTCCGATCATCTCGAATTTAAACCATTAGACCCCTGGTACCGATTTTACTTTCACGGTGGCGAGACATTTGACTACAAGGCAACCATCGAAGACACACAAGAAGAAATAAGGCGGTTTCATCCCCCTGATGTTGACGGGTATGATAACCTTCTGTGTGCATCAAAGGCCATTTTTGAAATTGGTTTCGAAAAGCTTGCCGCTCAGCCTTTTACCCGGTTTTTAACAATGCTTGCGCAGGTCCCCTCCCTCATCAAATTGGGCAGTTATAAAACCGTCGCTGGGATGGTGAGACACCATATCAAACACCCCTTGCTGCGGCAGGCCTTCTCCATCCATCCACTTCTGGTCGGCGGTAATCCTTTCAGCACAACCTCAATTTATACATTGATCCACTACTTAGAACGCCGCTGGGGCGTTCATTTCTGCATGGGTGGCACCGGACGCCTCGTCAGTGAACTACACCGGCTCATGGAACGCGCCGGCGTGCACGTTGTCACAAACACAGATATTGCAGAAATACTGATCGAAAACGGTCGTGCGACCGGGGCTCGTTGTCCCGATGGCACAATTTTCGGCGCCGACCGGGTGATTTGTAACGCGGACCCGCCAACAGTTTACGGCGAGATGTTGCCATCAGTTGCGCGCCGGAAACGTATTCTTCCAGAATCATTCAATCAATACTCCATGGGACTTTATGTCCTCTTTTTCGGAACGCGCAAAACTTACCCAAAAGTGGCCCACCACACCATTTGGATGGGTCCGAGGTTTAAGGAGTTGTTGAGAGATATTTTTGACCGAAAAATACTCAGCGATGATTTTTCACTCTATATTCATCGACCGACCGCCACCGATCCAAGTTTTGCGCCAGACGGGTGTGACAGTTTCTACGTGCTGTGCCCCGTTCCCAATCTTCTAGGAAAGATTGATTGGCAAGAAAAAGGCCCATGGTTGCGCTCGCGCATCATAGAGGCACTCGATGCCACCATCATGCCAGACCTGAAATCCTCCGTCACAGACGATTTCTGGATGACGCCGGAAGACTTCAAATCAGATTACAGATCCATGCATGGCGCCGGTTTTTCGATTGCGCCGATCTTTTCTCAGTCTGCCTGGTTTCGCTACCACAATCGCGATCCACATATTCCAAATCTGTATTTTTCAACTGCGGGGGCGCATCCCGGTGCCGGTATACCTGGGGTATTATGCTCTGCTAAGGTTGTTGAGAACCTTATTAATAAGGAGGAAGCGGCGCTCCGTAGCATCTAAGGCCCGTGCCAGAATTCAAGCCGGACGATTGACGAGACGTCAGACAACCGATGAATCCAAACGAGAAAATGACGCCGTCTCAGTCTCTCGCCGTAAATGGTCGCAGTTTTCATTGGGCNAGCCTGTTCCTGGCCNCNNGNNCCAGAGATAGAGNGGCNCAATTATACGCCTTTTGCCGGGTNCTTGATGATNTGGCAGATGGCGATATCCNNGACGGNGNANNGCGCCTTNCCAGNCTCCANCNCGCACTTNNNCCNGANCAGAANNNNGGCGATGNGCCNNNCTCAGAATGGCNCNCGTTTCTCNANGAGACNGNATTTTCAAAACCTGTNCTNTCCGCCCTCGTGGANGGNTTGGTNCNNGACGCGGNCGGNTCNGCNTGCTTGGNTCGTGAGAGGGATTTGCTCNGATACGCTTACCGGGTCGCGGGGACTGTCGGCCTCCTGATGTGTGACATACTGGATTGCCACACCCCCGAGGCAAAGGGCCATGCCGTCGACCTCGGCATCGCCATGCAATTGACGAACATTGCCCGGGATGTCCTGGAGGACGCGCGCATGGGGCGGCGTTATATCCCGGGAGAATGGGTCTCAGGCCTCTCCCCAGAAGCCATTTGTGCCGCCGCGGCGTCAGCGCATTCTGCGGACCATCAGCGTGTTACGGCCGCAGTGGCCCGACTGCTGACGCTTGCCGATACATATTATCAAAGTGGCGCCCGGGGTTATCGGTACTTGCCCGCGCGCGCGCGNGTNTCCATCGCNGTNGCGGCCCANGTNTATCGTGAAATCGGGGTTCAGTTGGCGCNCACCGGCCACAGNTGGCATCTGGGCCGNCANGTGACCAGCANGNCAACAAAGATACGCTGCTCCATNCGTGCCATCATGGCCCTGNTTTTNGCCCGCCNNNGCGNACCANCCGCANANCATGATGGCNCCCTCCANACGGCTCTTAAAGGGCTCCCNGACATCAAATAAAATNTGGTAGTTTGACCTATGCAGGCCATACACATCATCGGCGATGGATGCGCAGGATTNTCCCTCGCGGCACGGGCGCGCGATCTGCCAGNCCATCANCTTACGTTGATCGTNCCNGAAGGAGCGCCCCCGCCGCAGGAACATATATGGGGCTTCTGGCGTCTTACCGGTCTTGATGCTGCCGTCAGCCTTGCACATCAGGCGTGGGAGACCTGGCGCATTGTAACGGAAGAGACGTCGGCAGAGTTAGCCTCATCGAGCCACCCCTACCATGCACTGTATCGCAGTCGGTGGGAGGCCCATTGCCGGACACGAGCGGAAGAGGCCGGCGTTCGGATTGTTAATCAGCAGGAGACAACAATCGACCCCAGCGCCCAAATTCTAGACAGCAGACCATCGCCCATCCCGCATGGTCAACTGATGCAGCATTTTATCGGCTGGGAGGTGACAGTAGAGAGCGGGACGTTTGATCCCTCGATGGCCACACTAATGGACTTCCGGTGTGATCAGTCACGCGGCATCCATTTCATCTACGTCCTGCCCTTCTCGGACAGTGAAGCGCTTGTGGAATCGACAATGTTCTGCTCCCAACGAGCNCCCGACGATTTTTTTGANACAGCCATTTCTACATATCTAAAAGAGCATCACGGTCAACATAATTATTCTGTGACGCGTGTNGAAAACGGAGCCATTCCCATGGGCCGCTTAAGGCGGTCATCGGACCCTGCCATGGGTCTCGGTGGAAATGGTGGAGCCATCAAACCATCCAGTGGCTATGCGTTCTCCTTCATTCAGAAACAGATCGCGGCAGCCATTGCCAGCACATCAAACCGCACCAATGGGATGAAAGTAAGCCCGCCTCACAAAACGATCGATTTGTGGATGGACGAGGTATTTGTGACGGTCATGAGACAATGGCCTACTGCTGCCCCTAATATTTTCATGCGAATGGCACGAGGCCTCACCGGGGATGAATTTGCCATTTTTCTAAGTGGAGAAGCAACCTGGCATCTGCGCTTGAAGGTCATTCTTGCGATGCCAAAATGGATTTTTATAAGATCCTTTATGCGCTTGCTTTTTGGTAGAGATACCACTCGCTTAAAAACTGGTACTTGATGGTGTTGGACGTTTTGGTTTCAAATCTTGGTCCCGTGAATTTGGCCGCTCTGCTAGCCATTGCCTTCATCGGGTTGCCTCATGGGGCGGCTGATGGCGCCATCGCCGGCCATCTCGGTTACACCAGCAGGCTCTCAAGCACGCTAAAATTTTTCAGCGCATACAGTGCCCTAGCAGCACTGGTCGTCCTGTTTTGGTTGGTATTTCCGACCATTGCCTTGATGGGGTTTTTGGCAATCAGTATCATTCACTTTGGCCTCGACGCCGCGCGCATCGAAAAAGGGGTGTTGCGATGGCTCCAAGTATTTGCCCATGGATGTGCCATAATTGTTGGCATTAGCCAAAGCCATAAGGAAGAGGTTCACCACATCTATACCTTCCTGATCGGTAATGACGTGGCCCCGGTCTGGATCATGATTGATCTTCTCTCTTCACTCTTCATCGTCGTCTTGGTTGTGTACGTTTGGCAGGCAATTATAGACCCCGGTTGGCGTCTCAGTTTTATAGAGCTGATGGTGCTAATGGTCATATTTTCACAATTGCCGCCACTGGCTAGTTTTGCCCTCTATTTTTGCGGCCTCCATTCCGTGCGCCATTTTCAATCTGTTTGGCGGTCATTGCGCTTGTCTTTACCGTTGCGAACGATTTGTCTGCAAATCGCCGGCGTCACGATCCTCAGTTGGGCCCTCGGGGTTTTGATGATTTGGATCGGTATGGTGCACGCGACTGCGGACGTCATTCTTATACGGGTCATATTCATCGGCCTTGCGGCGCTCACCGTGCCGCACATGATATTGGTGGATGTTCTGTATCGCGGTCGCTCCCACGCTCCCCTCGTCCCCGATAAGAGGACATAGCGACAGAGGCGGAAATAGCTCCGCCACTATGTTCGGTGCATAAGGCCGTCACCGGCGTGCCAGAAGTCCCAGCACGACACGGCTCCCAGATGACCCATGCAAAAAATGCATATCAGTGGGTAAATTTTAACGTAAGAATAAATACGAGAAGTTGTGTAAACCACTTATGAACTAAGTATGCAAAATACAAATAACTGCATTCTATTGCCGCTTCGTAGCAATGATGCATGTTTGCCTGAATTCAGCCCAGGGATGGCTTCTGGTAATTAACTAGTAAGTTTAGGGTTTTGTTATGAACAAATTAACGAACGAAAACATCACGGGCGTCGCTGCGTTACTGTCACCAGTGAACCCGCCGAAAACGAATCATGATACCATGCCCCTCGAAGGCACCAACATTGTCATGAAATGGCTATGGCGTCTCACCGATGCTGGCTACGAAAGTTGGAAGCGGCAAGGAACACACGACGGCATTTAATCCGATGTCTAGAGACGTGGATGCCGGTCTTAGACCAGCCCCTATCCCCTTGATAATTTGGAGTTTTCTGCTTCCTGCCTGTCAAAATTTTTTAATCTTTTGGCCGTTGAGCGATAACTCACCGCCGACCCGATTGACTTTGGCGTTCCGCGGCAAAACCTCGGAGATCTCGCTTTTAAACGCCGCCAACAATTTTTCGCTAAACGGAATTTCCGCATTGTCGTAGCCCAGACGGAATGCGAGGTTGNGCTTCAAGCCCTCGGGANCNGCCCACTCACCATCGACATCAACAAGGTAGTCGANGGAGATGGTGATGTGNAGTGGCTGGTNGCNTCTCTGATAGGCGTCATCGGGCATCGTACATCCTCAGATTTTGGCGTCATCTCCNGCCAAATGATAANGTGAGCGGATCTCCTGAANGATGACCCGAGCTATTTTTCTTCAATATTCAAAAATGGTCTAATTGCAGTCAAAAAATGATCCGGGTCTTGAAGTTGGGGACAATGCCCGATTCCCGGTAATTCAATCAATTGTGACCCCGAAATGCCCTCATGNAGNGCTTGAGAGAGANCCGGCGGCGTTGTCTCATCTGCCAANCCCACGACGATCAATGTCTCGTTTTTNATGCGGTGCAAATGGGGACCATTTTCCAACAGCGTCAACGCGAGAGCTGCATTGGCAAANANGTTCGGGTCAGCNTCTACCAGCTGCGCTTTGCGACGGGNAATAATCTCCGGATTTNANTCAATAAATGACGGAGGAAACATGCGCAGGATGGCAGCGTCAAGAACGGCCGCCATCCCAAGTTCTCGCGATTTCTTTGCCAACATACGAAGGGGCTCCTTCGCCGGTTCCGGAAAGCCCGGCCCCGTATCCACCAAGACGAGTTTATCAAATTTTTGCCCATGGTGGATGGCCATCGTGCCGGCCACAAACCCGCCAAATCCATTGGCGACAAGATCGGTATTTTCTGATAAGCTCAAGGCCCCCATGGCGCCGACGATGACTTCGGCATAGGCCTCCACACGCTGATCTATCCGGCCGGTTGATACCCCAAATCCCGGAAAATTAAATCGTGTTACCCGCCGGGCGCGCGCCAAGTCATCGATGACCTCGTCGTACACACTCATTTCCGCCAACAGCGTGGGCAACAACACCAAGTCCCTGCCCGTGCCTACCTGNTCATAATGAATTTCGTTTTTTCCGACTGTGACCGTTGGCATGGATTGACCCCACTTTTATGACGCGGTGCGCCCATTACGACTTTACTATAAAATTAAAATTTTGACCTTCTAGCTAAATACACTTGCCCGCCTCCTAGCATCGGAGGGAAGGGGTGCAATGCTGGGATTAGGGCCGGCGGTTAGGGTTGGCGTTCATCTAACCCCGCCATGCCCCTAAGAATTTCAAAAAAAGCGACGGTATCACTCTCGCCGTACCCGTTTTCATAGGCCGCCTGCATTATCTGGGAATAGAGCTGTATCATCATTGTCGGCGCCCCAACCTTTTGACCCATTCCCATCATCAATCGGGAATCTTTNAGGCTCCACTGAACCTGACCTTGCTTCGAATAGTCCGCATTAATCATTTTGGGTCCCTTGTCCGCCATGGTCTTTGAACCACACGCACTGTCTTGGAGAACACCCAACAAATTACCCGCTTCAAGGCCTATTTTCTCGGCCATTACAAGGCCCTCTGCCAACGCGAGGCGGTTCCCCGCCAGGATCAGATTAATGATTAGTTTCGTGCGCGCGCCAGAACCTGCAGGTCCTAGGTAATAGGCTGCACGGGAAAAACCCTCGAAATAATGTTGGCACGCCCTGAAATCGCCCTCGTCGCCACCAGAAATCACGACTAAATCGCCGGCCTGGGCCATGNCGCTGGTCCCGCTGACNGCACTATCGAGATAGCTAATGCCGTGTTCTTTCAGAAGCTTGTGGTGTGANTCTGAATGCTCTGGGAGCGACGTTGTNGTATCGCAAATATATANCCCCTCCGAACTACNCGCNGCCAAGTCGCCGGAGCCAAATAATACATCGCGGGTGATGTCGCTTGTGGGCAGTGAGATGATCACGCACTTAACGTCTTGAGCCGCCGCGGCCGGCGAATCGACGGCCAGGCCACCAGCCTCGGCAAGTTGGTCCATACGCTTNGAATCTATGTCATAACCTTGAACAATAAAATTNGANTCATGAAGATTTTTGATGAAAGCCTGCCCCATCAACCCCATGCCAATTAACCCAATGCGTTCCATCTGCAATGTAAATCCTTTGTTTGATAAACTGATCTCTTTTAGCGATCTGTCCAAAGACAATGTCTTAGATTAAGCTGTGCCACCAGTTTTTACTTCAAACTTTTGATCGGGCGATGCCAACCCAACTCTATCTGATGCTTCAAAACACGATCCCACTGCCCTGAGTACAACAACCAACCGCATCCTAACTCTCTCTCCGCGGGGTGGAAGGAACCCCACTTTCGAATGTCGAACCAGTTGATCATTCGCCTGGAAACAGATCGGGGGGCATGATCATTTTTCCGCGCAAAAAATCTTAAAATTTGTGTAAACCCGGTCGATTTTAGATGAAGATAATAGTTCCGGTGTGGTAAGTTTATTATCACTTTGCACAAACCGTCGCGACCCGCCCCAAACGGCATTCACGGTACATCAACTCTATGAATGAGCAGCAGAAAAACGTTTTAGGCGCAAACCTTGAGCCCTGTAGCATTGATCCCTTGACGGGTTTTTATCGCGATGGTTGCTGCAACACTGGCCCTGGTGATGTAGGGACGCATACCGTGTGCTCAATAATGACCGATGAATTTCTCGAATTTTCAAAGAGCAGAGGAAATGACCTCTCGTCTNCTCGACCTGAATTTGGTTTTCCTGGATTAAGGGCAGGAGACCAGTGGTGCTTATGTGCGCTTCGTTGGGAAGAAGCTCGTCAGGCTGGCAAAGCCCCTCATGTGAAGCTGACATCCACTAATCTTAAAACCTTGGAATTTGTTGCCCTTGACGCTTTGAAGTCTCATGGCATAGACCTTAATTGAACGGGGGAAGCGATGCAGCACGACGGCAACGATAAATTGATACTAGCCATTCATTGGGGATGTCTCGCTGGCGTGTTTACCGTTTGGTTTTTCTTCGATTGGGGATGGGACTTCCGCTTCTACAAAGTTGCAATGATTGGTTTTGGGCCCTACTCCCTATGGCTTGTAGCGCTCTACATGCTTCGNGGCGAATGGATTTGGTTTCCTTGGGACCACAATTCGAAAAACCGGAGGCATTTGGGCGGCTAAACCATTCAAATCTGGCCCCCGCAAGGCCGGGNAAACAAGAACGNACGNTAAGCACGCTTCACCAAAATGGAAGATACCTGCGCTGATGCNGGCATAGCAGAAAATTTTTAAAAACGGTATGCTGCCTCAAAGCCCCCCTTAAACTTGATTTAGCGACGCCTAATCGATGCGCATCGAATGCTGAGAGGGTTCTATTGCAGCCATTTCTACAGAACTTCGACCATCACCAAGAACGGGGGCTTTTACTGACAGCCAGCGAATTACTTCCGGTTATCGATGGAATATTATGTGAGAAGTTTTACTTTCAAAGGTAAAGGAAGCATGCATATCACCTCGACCCTAGGAGGCAAGACAAGACATAAAACGTAACATAATAAAAAGCCAGCCGACCGGCTCAAGTAACATAGCATTATGGGCCCAACGACGATGATGCCTTTTTGCACAGCATAAACCCA
Organism: Rhodospirillaceae bacterium TMED167; assembly: GCA_002170915.1. Next base: position 8,640 of record NHHQ01000118.1, read on the forward strand.
CGCTTTAAATAAACTACGGGGGCAGATAAGTGATGAAAAATTCTAGAATAGAGGTTAAACCTTCCGGCGCTCAGTTGGGCGCCGAAATACATAATATCAACCTGACAGACACCATATCCGAAGTAGAAAAAGAAACACTGCGTCAAGCTCTCGACCAATATGAGGTGGTCTTCTTCCCGAAACAGAAGTTAACCCCCCATCACCAGAAAGAGGCAACCCGTATATTCGGCCCTCTTTTTCCGTCGTATACTTTTTTCGATCATTTGGATGACGATCCAGAAATAGAGGTGGTCATCAACGATGAGAACAACCCGCCTACGGGCACGGCCAGATGGCACGCGGATTTGACATGGTCCAAGGAGCCCCCGGGCGGCACAAGTTTGTACGCGCGTAAGCTGCCGGAGAGTGGGCGAGGCAATACCATCTGGGCCAGCATGTCATATGCTTACGACACACTGTCAGACAAAATGAAAACCTATCTCGAAGGCCTTGAGGCCATACATAGTTGGGATTTACTACTGCCAGGCCGCACCCAATTTCTGGCACGCAGTGGTGAGGCATTTCTCGAGCACAAAAGAAAGAACCCACCGATTCCTCAGCCCGTGATTAGGACACATCCGCGGACAGGCAAAAAAATTCTCAATGTAAATCCGACTTTCACCCACCACATTGTGGATGTGCCCCGGCTTGAGAGCGATGGGATCTTGGAGTTCCTATTTAGCCTACCGGCCCGGCCGGAAAATCAGGTACGGCATGAATGGCAAGAGGGAACACTAGCCGTTTGGGATAATACAGCGACCCAGCACGCCGCCGTCGACGACTTTTTTCCTGAATATAGAGAACTCACCCGAGTTACCTTTGGCGGCCACGGCACCCCTTATTAAGAACCGATCGTACTGCGGTCGAACGGTAATGACGGGACCGTCATACACTAACTTGTCCCGGATAGTTCAGCCGCGCCCAAAATAATCCTGGGTATTTCCGTTTTTAGTATCGGGCGAAAACTCGAGAAAACTAATGCCAGATAATGTTGGTCTTCCCTCTAATCATTACCTGAACAACTGACGTAACATGTGTCGTTTATTCCTTATATATGTCGTTTATTCCTTTTTCGTTTTCTAGCCCACCGCGGAAGTGCAAATATCTGGATCAACGAGAAAGATCCGGTCCGAAACCGAGAGTTAATTTCCCATTGGCGACTACGCGGATCATCCTCGCAAGTCTTAAATTACTCTAATCTTTTTATGTGCCGTATTCGGAGAGCAGAACTTTCATTATAAAGGCGGGGGCCTGCAAATCGCCCTCTATTAGGCCCTCTTTATAAAGCAGAAAAATCCTAAAACGGCTTTGTGGTTTTCTTCCGGTAGCAAATGTGTCGAATTTAAGAATGAATGGAATTTAATCGACGTTGTCAGATACAACCGCGACCATAAAGTTGCACTCCTCGTCGTAGCGGTATGCTTCACCCGTAAAGCCAAGGTATAATACTCAGCAATTTAACCAGAGGTGCTAAACAGATCGCGATCTAACTGCCGTGTTATTGCATTGCGTACACAAAGGCTGATGCCGGAACATGCTTGATCTCGGGATCTACAGTTTTCCGCTCCAGCTTCCGGCACATTAGTTCCTTAAAGCGGCCAAGGATTAGCACCGCTCCCCATCCACTTCCGCCATCATCCAAGGAAAGACCGTTGAGAAAGAACCGCGCGAGACGCTCCCCCTCTTCAACCCATCCATCGGGATCATTACTTTTTATTTTTTCATATGTCGCATCATATTCTTTATTGCAGTGGAGGATGAAGAACGTGGCAAAGCGTTCCTCGTCAGCTGATTTCAGCTGGGATATAAGGTTGTTAAAATCCTCAAGAGAACCCGCCAGCGTCGCTGCGGCTGCCTCATCCTTTACAGCCAAAGCGCTGTGCATTTCTTGAAGGTTCTCGGAAAGGCTTTCCAAATAAGAGTCCCACATGCGGCTTAATCTATTTCCCACAAACCCAACAGATGTTCGGTATAGCAGTCCGCAATGATTTCATCACCCTCCGGATTAGCATGAACATGATCCCACATTAATTCCTGCTCAGGCCCCGCATCCGCGAATACAGATGGAAAATCTATAAATTCGAAGTCACCGTGTTTATCTACTTCGCTTGGGAGTTCCGCAATCAACGACGCGACTCGATTATACATTTTCCGGCGTCGGGGATCAGCTTTCAAGAATTTTGTAAGGTCGTCCAGATATTCGATTTCCCGAATATGAGGAGTTTTTCTATCGAATAAAAGAGGCTGGACCCCCCAAATAAATCTTCCATTACCCGCCTCCACAAGCTCATGAAATTGCCGGTGGCGGACCATCATGGCGGTTAGGATATTATGTTTAAGGTTAAATTCCGCTGGAATTTCTTCTGGTACATCACCCTCCTGGTGAAGTAAATAAGACCAATATTCAGCGTGCTGCTGGTAGATTATGTTGTGTTGGGTAACCAGATAGGGATCATTGCGCAGACCATACCATATGTCGTTGTGGCCACTGTGGGATATCACAACATCAGGACGCAGTTGCTGTACAAACAACAGATAAGTCATCATTTCTTGCATCACCACATTGTCATGCATCCCAAAATTCAGAACGGTAATTTTTTTGCCAACCCTCTCCAGGGCGAGGCTCAATTTTTGTTCCAAGCGAGCGGGAAACATCTCGTTAATCTGGCAATAGACACTAAACGCTGCCGAACCTCCAAATACGGCTACGAGAAGGTGGTCGTTATCTCGACTGGCCAAAGGCCGGTAGTCTTCTTGGATTCTAAACCCAAACGGATCAATTGGCCCTGATTCAGGATCCATGTAAAGGCAGCCGTATGGAAAATTTTCAAATCCCCACTTTTTAGGCCCCAGTCGGTTAAAAACATGCCGGTCTAAATGGAGGTGTTCAGTTTCATCAAACTCGGCGGGCTGAACCTGACGGAAAGGGCCCCGGCCACTCAAATCTAATCTATTGACTTGATACCGGTAGACGCGCTGGCTTTTCGGCCATTCAATTCCTTCGATGACCTGGCGGCTCGTAATATAAACCACAGTATTATGTCCCGCCTCACTCTCTCCCGGGACATAATCATGCAAAGTGTGCACAGGAACAGCCGCAGCATATCTGATCACGGTCTCCTTGGGTGCGGCAAAGATTGTTTCTTCGTGCCCCCTAAATCGGTCGGTTACGAGCTTGATAGCCCGGTCAACATCCACGCTATCCTCATCAGTTTCCGGGAGAACAATGAGCGTCGTCATGTCATGTCGCCTTTGCTGACAACAAAGTTGCCCATGACCAAAAAATCCAGCCCGCTCCATGAAAATGTCTCGAGGGCGTCGTATGGGGTGTTGACCATCGCTTCACCCTGCATATTGAATGAGGTATTCAACACAATGGGAACCCCGGTTTGCCGATCAATCGCCGCGATAAGATCGTAAAAAAGAGAATTCACATCCCAACGCACGAGGTGTAAGCGGGCAGTTCCGTCGACATGCGTTATGGCGGGCAGTTTGGACCGTTGCGCCTCGCGAACGGGCACGACGGACAACATAAACTCTTCCGGTGAACATTCCGAAAGGTCATCCGGGATGTCGAAATATTCATGGGCCCGCTCGGCGAGTATCGAAGGCGCAAATGGTCGAAAACGCTCCCTAAATTTGATTTTAGTATTAACGATTTCTTGCATGTCGGGATCCGCGGGGTTCGCTAAAATACTTCGATTACCCAGCGCCCGCGGGCCCCATTCGAAAGGTCCTTGCAGCCAGCCCACCACGAACCCCCCGGCAAGTTGTGAGGCCACTAATGAAACGAGGTCTGCTTGGGTATCATATTGGGTATAAGGCACATCGTATTTGTGCAGCGCTAATTCAACCTCACCGGGGTCATATTCTTTACCTAGGTGCACACTCCTCAATGGGACAATCGAAGAAGAGGTATTCTCTGCACGCCAATGCAATGCCGCTCCTAGTGCGGCCCCTCCATCGCCAGCCGCAGGCTGAACAAACAGATTACAATTTAACTCCTTTTTGACACGGGCATTGGCCAGTGAATTCAACCCTACGCCTCCAGCAAAACACAGGTCTTTCTCTCCGGTCTTGGTTAGAGCGGCTGCGGAAATATGAAGAACCGCATCTTCGGTACATTTCTGAAGACTGGCAGCAATGTCGGCGTATCTTTGATCGTCAAGGTCGGGGTGTCCTTCGGAAGCAAAAGAAAAATGGCTCCCTGGCTCCCTGGGGTTTCCGAGCAAGGCGCGTAACCGTTGATTGAATGGAAACTTCTGGGGACAGTTAAACTCGAAATAAGAGGGATCAATCTCAAACTCTCCACCAGGTTTTAGACGCAACAAATTGGAAAAAGCATCCTGGTAATTCGGTTCTCCGAAACCTGCCATGCCCATAACTTTATATTCGCCTTCATTCACTTCAAAGCCAAGGAAAGCCGTAATAGCGCTATAGAGCAGTCCCAATGAATGCGGAAATGATTGACTTGTCAGTTTGGTTAATCCGCCGCGCTCGCCGTGCGATATTGTAGTCGTTTCGTACTCACCAACACCGTCCATGGTAACAACAGCGGCTCCTGAGAAAGGTGAGCAGTAATATGCTGAAGCCGCATGCGACTGATGGTGCTCAATGCTACATACCCTCGACATCGGCAATCCGAGGTACCGTGCAATGGCATCTTCTGGATCAAATTTATCATGGAAGATCCATGAGCTGATGACCCGTTCCAAGTATTCCGGGTGTTGCTCTAGTTCTTCAACATATGAGGACACGATTCGATCCCATTTCAACGCCGTATTCTCGTAGTAGACGACGACGTCGAGCTCAGGTGCAGTAAGTCCACCTGCAGATAAACAATAGTCTATGGCGCTGGTTGGAAACCCATTGTCATGCTTTTTCCTACTGAATCTCTCCTCTTCCGCGGCCGCCAATATTCCAGTGTTTCCAACAAGGGCCGCGGCGGAATCGTGATAACCAAAGGACAGGCCAAGAACATTCATCCCGATTAGAACCGGCACTCCCGCACCAGATCTGCGGAATAATTTTCTGGATCGTGACGTCCGGACGAAAAAATGGTCGCGGCTTTAGCCGGTGAAAGCTGAGTGGCTCTCAGCGGGAAAGGGAAACCCCAACGGCACCCCCAGTCCTGATCACCTTTATATTTATCTGCTAGTTCGGTGAAAAATTTAGCACGTATTTTTAATCGCAACCCTGTTTTAATCAAAGAAACTGAGAAACAGCCTCCGAGCAGATAATTGATACCTTTTATTCTCAAATACAGATACGTTATTTCATCGCTCAACAGAGGCAACTCCCGGAATTGGAAAGTCTTAACCACCGGAAATATAACTTCGAATTTTCTGTCTTCTGTGAGGCATATGAATTGGAAAAGAGCGTGTTGTTTCGCCGTATCATTGCTTCAATCGCTAGTCAAAAATAGGTGTCGGACGGAGTATGATTAGAATAAATTTACTATCCGTTAACAGTGTCTTATTCAAAACTAAAAACTGGCGAAGTTATAGACCGAATGCGCAGCCCCCTCGCTTGTCTGCTGGCGGGTGCTGTCTTTGACATTTATCTAGCTAACGCATAGTCACCGCCCACAGGTGTGCTGTTAATTCACAAGTGAAAATGAGGCAGGTAAGCATAAGAGCTCTCTTTGTGGGTTACCCGCATAAACACCTGATCACCCTGGTCTGTGAATCATACCCAAAGGCTGGTTCGTCTTTGACCAGCGGCTTGGTAAGTTTCTCGTGACGTCGAAGTCTGTGGGGTCAGGCTCCACTTTATGGCCAAATACATCGAGCATCCACCAGCTCGGGCCCCTCAGTTTAGACGCAGTCGGCGCAAAGCGATTCTTCGAATTTGGCAATGAATGGCTCCTCATTACCTGCACCGAGCCGCGCGCAGTTGTCGGGTTTTCACGGTGCGGCTTGACCCAGAAAATCGCTCTTCATCGGCAAGGCCTCTAACGAAGGACAATCTCAGAGCCATTAAATTGCGGTACCACACTGCATGTTTTAGGCGGGGTTATCCTTGAGCAGCTGGATGGGCGCAGAAGTGCCTGATTTGTGTAGGCCCCCTTCACTTAGCCGAAGTGTTTATGATTCTCCGATCTCTGTATCGAAACGGCAACCTCTGAAAAAATATGTGACTGGAAAGCCACTGCCGACACGAATAACCCACAGGGGATTGCTTAGGCAGGACCCATTGAATTATCTTATTGTAACAATGGAACATTTCACAAATATATTATGCAAAGGTGACCTTCTCTGCCATGCGGGTGAGCCGAATTTTCTGGGTTCGCTGGCTTTGGGAACAGGGTGCCTAATTGCTTCCGGCATTATTTTGGCAATATGGGTCAGAATCTTTGATCGCTAGCTTATGCAAAATTGAATTTCTTTGCGCTTCAGGCGACCCCAACTTTATGGGCTCGCTGGTCTTGGCGATGGGTTTTGTCATTTTTTTCTTCGCTTTGATAGCGGTCTTCTTGCAGGGACAGGCTGGAAAATTGATCAGTTGCAGCATAGCTTTCGTTATCTTGCTCGCGATTTGGAAGGGCGTCTTGGATGCCTGACGACAGCCACCATGCGCGGATAATGTACTAACAAAGAGGTGCGGTTGGCTTCGCGCGGTTAACTCGGATCCTGCGCGCAGCGGCGTGTGAGACAGCGCTTATAGCAGGTGGCTTGGATCTCGAGACCACCGTCGTCAGTCAGGGCCTCAGACGCCGCACGCAGCAAAGCCTGCATATAGTTGTGAGTTGCTCCTCAAACGTCTGGCTGGGTGCCGACAAGGTATAGACCTGATCGTAAAAACGCTCGCGGCATTCCAGAAAATTCGCTTAGACGTCGCGATAGGTATCCAGCCTGATTTGCTACAGGCATAATGTCGGGCCGCTGCCAAGCTACTTGATGAATGACGGTCCTCTATCCACTATGACAGTGCCCAGAACGAGTTCCTCAGCCACTCGCGACCAACGGCCGATCTCCCGCAATGAATGCCTTATCAACGGCTCGCGGAGTCGCCTCGCATCTAGTGCCACCAGACCAATCCTCCCCGTCGCAGCAGTATGCGATCCCAACCCCCTGACATCTTGGACACGGCACCCATTTAGCTGGTGCCCCGCCTTCGGCTTCCATCACCATCCCCTTCTGACATTCCGGACAAATCATCTTCAAGCTCTCCCTGCACAATTTTTGATGCCTTCTACCGGGAGGTCATGTAGTTTCTGATCCAGATGCTGACCAACCTTGCCTCGGCCCGTGATGAAAAACCTCACCACAATGGCAGTTTGCGGATCAAATCCTACCAAAAAGTGAACATTGTCGGTGCGAGCAGCCATGCAGGGTCTGTGATTTAGGATGTCCATTATCCTTGCCCCTTCCATATATCAGCGACCTTCTCCGCGCTGCAGCCCATGGCGTAACCACCCGCTCCAAGCATCACGATGTCGAGCAAGCTATTCTCGGCGATCTCAAGGATGTCAGGTGGGATGAAGCTAAATCGATGAACATCAGGTTGGAATCCTGAATTACCACTTTGACCTGCGCCTTACGCGATCCATAACGTTTGCTCTTACCCCGCCTGTCCAGCGACGGCAACGTGACATGCTCGCTCAAGATGGCAACAATACTCAACTGCTCTAACATGGTGTAGATACAACACTCGATGTAAAACGGTCTGATTAGGCTGTAGCCTTCAACGGCGTATGCAAGCGCCGCGCCCATGATAAACTCTGCATGGTTACTTTTACCCGGCTTACTTGGTGGCAGCCTCTTTTTTCGCTGCCAATCTTAGGGCTTTCAACTTTGCGGCCTGGTCGCGTGTGTCTTCCGCCTTGGCTTTCTTTGCAGCAATAAGTCCGTCATCAATAATTTTCGGCGGTCTACGATCTTTAAAATCGCCGTCGTGATCACCGCGCTCGATAGCTGCCATAAACTTCTCATCGGCATTGTTTGGACGTGTTGAACCTGATCCCAAAATTTTATCCGCCTTAGTTAGATTGTGGTTTTAGAATTTTGCGGTCAGAAAATCTAGCTTAATCGATGTGACTAGGTAATAAATTAGTCAACTAGCTGTAGGCCAAACAGCAAATTGGGTCTGGTTGAGTGCATTGCTTTTGGCGGCAGCATTTTTTTCGGGAGAGCTGCAGGCATGTAGACCTTGCAAAAACAACTTTTACATTTTGGATCCCAACAGGGGTCCGTGCCGTGAGTGCGCCAAGGGGTTGACGTGTAAAAACGGCCAGCTGCCGTTACCAAACATACCAGGAAGCGTCTGGGTTCC
>NHHQ01000119.1 GCA_002170915.1 Rhodospirillaceae bacterium TMED167
TTGCTAGGATGGCGAGCACAGTGGTAGCTATTGAAGCCGATAAGGCGCTCGCCGAGAGTGCCACTGCAAACTTGGTCGACTTGGGGATAGACAATGCCGCGATTATGACCGGCCCGCTGGCCGAGGGATATAAAAAGCAAGCTCCTTACAATNTAATCATTATCTCTGGTTGTGTGGAAGAGGTGCCAGATAGCCTGATGTCGCAAATTGCAGACGGGGGAAAATTGCTTGCCGTTGTTCGGAGCAACGGCGCCCCTGGGAAGGGAACGGTGTTTCGCAAATTTGGGAAGTCGATCTCTTCGTCTGAGGAATTTGAAGCAGGAACACCCATGCTCCCGGGATTTGAGAGAAAATCGGAGTTTGCCCTTTAGAAGGTGCGTGGCTAACAGTAGCTTTGTGGTCAGGAGAAATCAGAGTTAATGGGATGAATATTAACCGGGCGTCAGCCTGCAAATAGCGCTCAGACTCCCAACCGGCGAGACGTCGTTGAAACAGGGTTCCCTCTAAATGCAAGGAATTGGTAATAAGTTTTCAAGTATGCTCTATGATATTATTCTTTGTGGACAGCCGTATACGTCTTCAAGATTAAAAAAGCCTATCGATGAAGCCTTTGAGAGCTTCTAGAGGAATAAAATGAAAAAGACTAAATACCCGATGTTAATCGCCGCCGGATTGGTGACCGCAACCGCTATGCAGGAGAGCGCGCCGGTCCAGGCTGAGACTTTGTCTAACGCACTGGCGACGGCTTATTCAACAAACCCAAGTTTGCTGGCCCAACAATCTCAATTAAAAGCCGTTGATGAAACTGTCTCCCAAGCGTTGTCAAATTGGCGGCCGAATGTGACCCTTTCTGGCGATATCGAGCGAGAATACACACGTCTAAATACCCGAGCGGCCAACCGGGACCAATTGCGGACCCCCAGAAACGGCACCCTGGTTGTTACGCAGCCACTTTTTCGCGGATTCCGGACAGTTAATGGGGTAACTCGGGCGGAAGCCAATGTTCGGGCTCAGCGTGCCATCCTTCGGGGGATTGAACAAAATATCCTGTTAGAGGCGGCGACGGCGTATATGGCTGTCGTCCGGGATGAGGCCGTTCTCGAGCTAAAAATGAACAACGAACAGGTCTTGCGCCGCCAGCTTGAGGCTACGCAAGACCGGTTCCGGGTCGGTGAAATTACCCGGACCGACGTGAGCCAGGCGGAGGCTCGCGTGTCCGGTGCTACAGCAGACAGAATTCAAGCTAAGGGCGCATTGCAGATATCCAGGGCAGCTTATGTGAACGTCATCGGACAGGCACCAGGCCAACTGACATCTCCGAAGTCTCTGGGAGATCTTCCCAAAACTCTGCAGGAAGCGCAGGAGATCGCAAACAAGGGCCATCCGGATATAATTTCTGCTCAATTCAGCGAGCGGTCAGCAAAAGAATTTGTCAAATTAAAACGGGGGGAACTGTATCCTACTCTCAACGTCGTGGGCACGGTCAACCGGTTTTGGGAGAGTTCGTCAAACGACAGTCAACTCACAACGGGCGAAGTCCGATTGGACCTTTCCGTTCCGCTGTACCAAAAGGGGGCGGTTTATTCAGAGCTTCGCGAAGCCAAGGTAAATGCCGGTCGCAGCCGACTGGATTTGGAGAATGCACGGCGTACTGTTTTGGCAAACGTTTCGAGCGCGTGGGAGACCTCGACCACTACGCGGGCGCGAATCAAATCGTTTGAAGCACAAATCAAGGCAGCTGAAATCGCGCTTGAGGGAGTTCAAAGGGAAGCATCTGTTGGATCCAGAACGGTNCTTGATGTCTTGGATGCGGAGCAGGAACTTTTAGACGCAAAGGTAAGCCTGATAAGGGCTCAGCGGGATGAAATCGTTGCAAGTTTTCAATTGAAAGAAGCTGTAGGACAATTGACGGCTGAGAATTTATCGTTACCGGTCGATCTATTCGATCCNGCAGCGTATTATAACACCACGAGAAGTAAGTTCTTGGGCGCTGATTTGCCGGATCAGCCCGCTGATCAGTAACCAATGGCAACGTAATGAGCTAGGATGATTGAAGGCGCGGTATCAGAAACCGCTATCAGCGCGAAGGTTAGTAGACTACTGGCGCCAGAGTTCGGGAAGTCGGACGAGATGAACCGCATACGGAGTGCGGAAAAAAATGGAAGGCAAAAACTGGACCGGATATAAGATTAATGGCCGAAGAAAACGATCCTCAACAAGAACCGTCCATGGAAGACATCCTTGCTTCAATCCGCCGTATATTGTCGGAGGATGAGCCGAAGGAAGTCATTGCCGAAACCCCAGCAGACCTAGGCGTCGATCCCGCACTTGCCCCTGAACCGGCGCCAGAACCTGAAATTGCATCAGAGCTAGAAATGGAAATGGATATGGCGTCAGCTACGGAAAAAATGGGCGCCGAGGAGACGGAAGACGAATTCGTTCCGCCAGTGCCAGAACCCGAGACTGTCCCAGAAGAACCGGAGTCAGCGTTCGTGCCAGAAATAGAACCAGAACTAGCATCAGAGTCAGCTGCGGAAATACCCGCATCCTTCCCTCCACCTCCATCTGGGGATCCCTTGTTTGAGGATATTTTAGAGTTAACCCAGGAGATGATTGCTCAACCTCCATCCGATGTTGGTGCTGGGGCGCCGATCTTGTCTGGCACAGCCCAGGTATCTTCCACTGATACCTTACAAGAGCTGGCCAAGGCCTTGCTGAGCCGCCGGGATATTGCCGTCGGTAGTCGGGAGATGACGCTTGAGGGGCTGATCCGGGAAATTTTACGGCCCTTACTGCGCGAGTGGTTGGATGAAAATTTGCCATATTTAATTGAACGTCTGGTCAAAAAAGAAATAGATCATATGGTCAATCGGGCTGAGCGTCTCGACTTGTAGACGGCTTCCCAACGCTCTTCCAGTGTTGGTGATTTACTCCCAGCGCAACCATGATATTGTGCAGCGTGGCGATATTGTGTAGCGCAGCCTAAAAGCCCTGTTTCCCGGGCGGATTTATTATCAATTCTAATGGAAAGGATCGTTCAGCGATGCTGAGCAAAACCTATACGCCTTCAGAAGTCGAAAACAGACACTACGACAACTGGGAGTCCAACGGCACTTTTTCGTGTGGCCAGAAAGCTGACGCTGATCCATATACCATTGTTATTCCCCCCCCCAATGTCACGGGCAGCCTGCATATGGGGCACGCCCTAAATAATACATTACAGGATATCTTGATCCGCTACCGGCGCATGAGGGGGGACGATGCTTTGTGGCAACCGGGAACGGACCATGCGGGCATTGCAACGCAGATGGTAGTCGAGCGGCAGCTGGAGGCTGAGGGTAAGTCACGCCATGACCTCGGCCGCGATGGCTTTATTGACCGCATTTGGAACTGGCGCGAAGAATCCGGCGGGACGATTATCGGACAGTTGAGACGGCTTGGCGCGTCTTGCGATTGGTCCCGGGAACGATTCACAATGGACGAGGGGTTGTCCGCTGCGGTCCGGAAGGTTTTCGTCCAACTTTATAAGGAGGGATTGATATATCGGGACAAACGCCTTGTAAATTGGGACCCTAAATTGCACACGGCGATCTCTGATTTGGAAGTTGAACAGCGCGAGACCATCGGTAAACTCTGGTATTTTAAATATGCGATTGAGGGAGAGGACAACCGATATCTCACCGTCGCCACGACCCGGCCTGAAACCCTGCTGGGTGATACGGCTGTGGCGGTACATCCTGAGGATGAGCGTTATTCAGACCTGATCGGCAAGACCTGCAGGCTGCCGATTGCCGATAGGTCAATCGTTATCATTGCCGATGAGTATTCAGATCCAACAAAAGGCAGCGGCGCTGTAAAAATAACGCCAGCGCATGACTTTAACGACTTTGAAGTGGGTCGCCGGCATGACCTGGAGATGATAAATATTTTCGACCAGGACGCCCGGTTGAATGAGAACGTTCCACCATCCTATCAGGGTCTGGAACGGTTCGACGCCCGGGATAAAGTCATCGCAGAGATGGAGGTTTTGGGACTTCTCGAAAAGATCGAAGATAACGAGATGACGGTTCCCTATGGAGACCGGTCCGGCGTTATTATTGAGCCGTGGTTGACCGATCAATGGTTCGTCGATGCAAAAACACTCGCCGAGCCAGCTGTAAAAGCCGTCGAAGAAGGCCGGACGAAGTTCGTTCCCAAATATTGGGAGAATACATATTTCGAATGGATGAGAAATATTCAGCCATGGTGTGTGTCGCGTCAGATTTGGTGGGGCCATCAAATTCCTGCGTGGTTTGGACCTGATGGTGAAATCTTCGTCGAGTTGACTGAACCCGAAGCCCTAGCCGAGGCGGAAAAACATTATGGAAAACCTACAAACCTAGTGCGCGATCAGGATGTTCTCGACACTTGGTTTTCCTCTGCGTTGTGGCCTTTTTCAACATTGGGCTGGCCAGAGGATACGCCAGAGCTCGCCAAGTATTATCCGACCGACGTTCTCGTCACTGGATTTGATATCATCTTTTTCTGGGTGGCACGGATGATGATGATGGGTCTTCATTTTATGGAGGAAGCCCCATTCCATACAGTCTATATTCACGCGTTGGTGCGCGATGAAAAGGGCCAAAAAATGTCTAAGTCCAAAGGGAATGTGATGGATCCCCTGGAGCTCATTGATAAATTTGGCGCCGATGCCCTCAGGATGACACTTGCGGCTCATGCAGCCCAGGGGCGGGATATCAAGCTTTCTGAACATCGCGTTGAGGGGTATCGGAATTTTGCAACAAAACTCTGGAACGCGGCGCGCTTCTGTGAAATGAATAATTGCCTGTATTCGACGGCATTTGATCCTGCGGGCTGCAAACTGGCCGTTAATCAATGGATTGTGAAAAAGGTTTCTGAGGCGGTTGCCCAGGTCGAAGCGGGCATCGCTGAATACCGCTTCAACGAGGCTGCGGGGTCCATCTATCAATTTACGTGGGGCACTTTCTGTGACTGGTATTTGGAATTTGCCAAACCCATTTTTCAACAGGATGATGCGGCTGCCGCATCCGAGACCAGAGCGGCTGCTGCGTGGGCCCTACGTCAGCTTGTGCTGCTTTTGCATCCTTTTATGCCATTCATTTCCGAGGAGCTCTGGGAGAAACTGACCTTGGGGGATGGTACCTTACTGATAAATTCAGAATGGCCCACTAGTACTGCCGCCGCAGCGCTTAAGAATGAGCACCAGGATATGGACTGGATTGTCAGGCTTATCTCTCAGGTGCGGTCGGTCAGGGCGGAAATGAACGTGCCGCCCGGCGCTAAGATCCCTCTTATGATCAAGAACGCTGGGGCGATGGAAGCGGAAGCTGTGTCGACCCACGGTACGTTGATCAAGCGGCTCGCCCGGCTTTCGGATCTCATTTTGACAGATGGGGATGTGCCGGAGGGAGCTGCACAAGATGTCCTCGATTCTGTGACTTTGATCCTGCCGCTTGCCGGTGTGATTGATTTGGATCAGGAAAGAGCTCGTCTAGAAAAAGAAACATCGAAATTGGATGCCGACATTCGCAAATATGACAGTAAACTCTCAAATGCGGGATTCCTATCAAAGGCTCCAGAGGCTGTAATTGAAGAACAAAAGTCACGTCGGAGGGAGGCCCTCAAATCCATTGAGCAAATTAAGGAGGCTTTGGCCCGAATAACCTAGAATATTTGCCAAATATATAGCGCCTTTTTATCCAACGCTACCATGTATTAGATTATGACCTAGGTGGTGGCTTGCTCAATTTAGTGCGCAAGTATTTGGCTTAGAAATAATTTTGTTCGGTCATGCTGAGGATTATCAAAGAATTCTTTGGGGCCGTTGTGTTCTACTATCTCACCTTCATCCATAAAAATCACCCTGTCGGCGACTGTTTTCGCGAATCCCATCTCGTGTGTTACACAAATCATAGTCATGCCAGTGTCCGCAAGTTCGATCATGGTATCCAGCACTTCTTTAATCATTTCTGGATCAAGTGCGGACGTAGGTTCATCGAACAACATGATCCTCGGGTTCATGCACAAAGAGCGGGCGATGGCGACGCGCTGCTGTTGGCCGCCTGATAACTGTCCGGGAAACTTTTGTGCTTGTTCCGGAATTTTAACCCGCTCAAGGTACATCATGCCAGTTTTCTCCGCTTCGTCGCGGGGTAACTTGCGCACCCACATGGGGGCCAAGACAAGGTTTTCCAGAACGGTTAAATGAGGAAAGAGGTTGAAGTGCTGAAAAACCATGCCGACTTCGCGGCGAATGATTTCAATGTTTTTTAGGTCACTGGACAGTTCTGTACCATCCACGATGATACGGCCGCGCTGATGTTCCTCTAGTCGGTTAATACATCTGATCATTGTTGATTTTCCTGATCCAGATGGACCGCAGATCACGATCCTCTCACCGCGCTCTACAATCAAGTTAATGTCTTTTAAGACATGGAACTCTCCGAACCATTTGTTAACATTTGTCAACTGGATCGCGGTGTCATTCTTGGCGTGCGCAGAGTTGGTGCTGGACATGACTGTTCCTCAATAGACTGGCGAAATTTAATATCGCTGGCTGGTATCCAGCTTCTTCTCCAAACGAATACTGTAGCGGGACATAGTGAACGTGAAGATCCAAAATGCGAAAGCTACAAACAGAAACCCTTCGGTTGAAACATCTGGCCATGCTGGGTCGGCCAGAACTGACTGGAGCGTGCCGAGAATGTCGAACAGGCCTATGATTAAGACTAATGTTGTGTCCTTAAAAAGAGCGATAAAAGTGTTTACAATCCCCGGTATCACCAGTTTCAGTGCCTGCGGTAATATGACAAGGCCCATGCTACGCCAATATCCAAGGCCAAGTGCAGATGCAGCTTCGTATTGGCCTTTGGGTATAGCCTGTAAACCACCTCTGATAACTTCGGCCATATAGGCTGATTGGAACATGGTGATGCCGATAAGTGCACGTAGTAATTTGTTGAAATTTACACCGTCTGGCAGGAAGAGGGGTAACATGACGGACGCCATAAACAATACCGATATCAGCGGGACGCCGCGCCAGACCTCTATGAACACCACGCATATCACACGTATCACCGGCATCTCTGATCTACGCCCCAGCGCTAGTAGGATGCCTATTGGAAGGGCGGCCACAATACCGACAAAAGCTATGACGAGGGTGAGAGCAAGACCCCCCCATTTATCTGTCGGGACCGTTTCTAGGCCAAAAACCCCGCCTACAAATAAGATGCCAGATATAATTGGGAACGCTGTTAGAAAAAACCATCCCAGTATTTTTTTGTAGGGGGCATTCTCGATTAGTTGTGGCAGGATCAACAAAGCCAAAAGCCCAAAGGCTATGTTGATGCGCCAATATTCGGCTTCGGGATAGAAACCGTAAACAAAGAAATTTAGACGCTGGAGAACAAATACCCAGCATGCCCCCCCACTGTTGCAGTCATACCTCGTTGTACCCACGAAATCGGCATTTATTAGTCCCCAATCAACGATGGGGACAATGATGAGATAGACTAGATATAGGCCGCCAAGCGTCAGCAATGAGTTAACCGGCGTGGAGAATAAATTTTGTTTTGTCCAGCCAAGTACGCCCACGGTTGACGCGGGTGGTGGAAGGTCAGCCTTTCGCTCAAAACTAGCCATGCATTACTTACCTCTCGACCAGTGCCATTTTGCGGTTATACCAATTCATGAACGCCGAAATTACGAGGCTAATAGTTAGGTAGGTGGCCATTGTGATGCCGATTATTTCCAGGGCCTGACCGGTTTGGTTTAATGTGGTACCTGCGAATACAGCTACCAAATCCGGGTANCCAATGGCCGTGGCCAACGATGAGTTTTTGGTAAGGTTAAGGTATTGGCTCGTCAGAGGGGGGNTGATCACCCGCATAGCCTGGGGAACTATTACCAGCCTAAGAGTGGTGCCGTGGCGCAACCCCAGGGCCCGGGCTGCCTCGGTCTGGCCAGTGTTGACAGCCTGTATACCAGATCGAACTATTTCTGCGATAAAAGCGCCTGTGTAGGTCGCCAATGCCCAAGCTAGTGCTATAAATTCAGGAATGATGTTCAGACCACCCTGCATGCTGAAACGCCCCATCTCGGCTAATTCCAAGCTTAACGGCTGCCCAAGGGCAAAGAATGTGAGGCCGGGAAAAAGACAGAGGAGAACAATTGAATACCAAAACACCGGAAAACTCTGGCCAGTGAGATCTCGCCGTTTTTTCGCCCATTTCCAAAGGAAAATTGTTACTCCCATTGCTAACAAAAGGGCAATCATTACGAATTCGAAACCGTCTTCATATATGAGCCGCGGAGAGAATAATCCGCGATTGTTGAGGTAAAAAGTTTCCCCCATGGATAGGCTGTCGCGGGGACCTGGCAAAGACCGCAAAATTATCGCCCAAAAGATTATTTGAAGTAGCAGCGGAATATTTCGAATAATTTCAATATACACGGCGGCCAAACGCGATATAAGCCAGTTATTTGTCAGCCTAGCTATACCGATGACGAAACCAAGAATAGTCGCAAAAATAATAGCGACGGAGGATACCAAAAGAGTGTTAATGAGGCCGACGAAAAAGGTCCGGCCGTAAGACCAAGTCTCATCATAGACTATGAGACTCATCAGAATTCCAAATCCTGCCTCACGATTTAGGAATGCAAACCCGGTTGAGATTCCTCGCTTTTCCATGTTGGTGAGAGTATTATTAAATACTTGCCAGAATAGCGAAAATAGCAGCACGACAGCGATGGCTTGAAAGATAGCCGAACGAACAGAAGGATCATTCCACTGGAGTGACGGGATCCTTGTTTTTTTGGAAATAGGAGCTTTATCAGGCATCTGCCAGCAAAATGCTCGGAATTGGATTAACTAAGTCCCGCCGAGAGGTGATCACTCTCGACGGGAGCTAATGTGTAGTTTATTAGAACTGCAAGCCTATCGAATTGGTGGTGCGTAAAGGATTCCACCTTTGTTCCATAGCGCATTAAGTCCCCGGCTTATGTTTAGTGGAGTGCTTGTTCCGACGTTACGCTCAAAAACCTCGGCATAATTACCAACTTGAGCAATGGCATTCATCGCCCAGTCATTATTTAGGCCGAGTTTTGCGCCCATGTCGCCGGATGTTCCCATGATCCTCTGAACACCGGGGTTTTTAGAAGATTTCATGGCATCCACGTTCTTAGAGGTGATACCAAGTTCTTCAGCATTAATCATGGCATTCAAAGTCCACTTTACAATGTTAAACCACTGATCGTCACCTTGTCGCACGACTGGACCAAGCGGTTCCTTTGAAATTACCTCTGGAAGAACCATCGCGGAACTCGGATCTTGTAGNTTTGTCCGGAGAGCATAAAGTTGNGATTGATCGGANGTTAGAACGTCACAGCGTCCAGCCTTGAAGCCNTCGACAGACTGATCAGACGTGTCGACAACAACCGATTTATATTTAAGATTATTGAAACGGAAATAATCCGCCAAATTCAGCTCAGTGGTAGTTCCTGCTTGGAGGCAGACTGCAGCTCCATCGAGCTCTTTAGCGCTCTTAACGCCGAGCTTTTTGCTGACCATGAATCCCTGGCCATCATAATAAGAAACGCCGGCAAAGTTTAGGCCAAGAGACGTGTCCCGCGTGTGGGTCCAAGTAGTGTTTCGGCTTAGAACGTCGATCTCACCAGACTGAAGCGCGGTGAAGCGTTCCTTGGCTGTAAGCGGTGTGAACTTAACCTTGGTTGCGTCCCCGAGAACGGCAGCTGCAACGGCACGGCAAACGTCTACGTCAAGTCCGCTCCACTTGTTGCTTGTGTCGGGTTGACTAAAGCCAGGAAGACCTGTGCTTACACCACACACCAACTGGTCGCGTTTTTTTACGGCCGCTAAAGTCGAGCCGGAAGCCGGCGATGCCGTCGGTTTTGTTGCATCCGCCTTATCCATTTTGCCGGAGCCGTCATCCATCGCACCCGCCACAAAGTAGCCGGCGACCGCGGCCACGATAATTAATACTATTGCTAATTTACTATCCATCTTTCCCTCCAATGGACTGGTTGATTTACATTGTCCCAGACAGGGGACGCCCAGATTAAAGAAGTCTCTCATGCGGATATGACCGCACTCTCACAAACTTTGCAAGTATCGCCCCAGTCTTACTGTTTACGCAAGAGGATTAATGAAACCAAATGATTGTTTTGTATGAAAAAAATCTATCAAGGAGGAATAATCACGATCAGTTTTCCGCGAGCAGGCACTTTAGAATTGAAACTTGTTTAACATACGCCGCAAGGGCAATACTTGTTCCGAGGGAGGAATTATTTATGGACGAATTTGTTAACTCTGGCTCACGGGCTGCTCTCGGACAGTCTCAAACTTACAAGAGTGCGTGCCGCATGTGCCATGGTGGATGCGGAGTTCTCATTCATACGGAAGACGGGGATATCCGGGAGATCGAAGGAGATCCATATAATCCCATGAACAAGGGGAAGCTTTGCCCCCTGGGAGCTGCAAGCTTGCAGCAAATTTATAATCCTAAGCGTCTTAAGTATCCTATGCGTCGTGTCGGTGAGCGGGGGGAGGGCAAGTGGGAGCGCATTTCCTGGGATGAGGCCTACGACGAGATGGCCGCTAAAATCCGCGAAGCAACGGACACAAATGGCGCAGAATCAATCTGGGTCGGAACGGGTACGGGTCGACATCATTTTCCCTATGTTTCCCGTTTTGCCAACGCCATCGGCACGCCCAACTGGTGCGAGCCTGGGACCGCGCAGTGTTTCCGCCCCAGGGTACACGGCAGTGTTTTGACTATGGGCCAGTTGCCCATTTGTAGCTATACCAATGATATTTATCCGGAGCTTATCCTCTTTTGGGGGCACAACCCGATCTATTCGGGCCCTGATGGTGAGTTGGGTTTCGGCGTGAAGGAGGCGCTGGCCCGCAAACCCAAAATTATCGTTGTCGATCCCAGGGAAACCATGTTGGCAAAACGCGCGGATGTGTGGCTCCAACTCCGACCGGGCACAGACGATGCACTTGGTCTCGCAATGCTCAATGTGATTATTGAAGAAGGTCTGCACGATTCCGAATTTGTTAATGAGTGGTGCCACGGCTTCGACGAGCTCGCGGCCCGCGTGATGGATTACTCGCCGGAGTGGGCCGAGCCCATTACCTGGTGCAAGGCCGAAGATATCCGGAAGGCTGCGCGACTTTATGCTGAGACGAAGCCATCCATGCTAGAGTGGGGCTGTGCAATCGAGCATACACCAGCCTGCTTCCAAACTGTCCGGGCTCTTTTGTGCCTACCCTCCATCACGGGCAATATTGACGAACCCGGCAGTTGGTCATTTGGCATGACGCCCTTGCCGCCATTTCCACAGTTATTCGACAAGATGCCCATGGCGCAGCAAAAAAAGCGGCTTGGGTTTGATGACTATAAAGTTCTGAGTGGCGAACTCGCGCAATTACCGTCGGCGCATATACCGACAATCTTCAAAGCTATCCGGACGGGCGACCCATATCCGATCAAAACGGGCTTTATCTTCGGCAACAACGCACTTTCGACATACGGTGATGTGAAACTAGTTTACGAGACGCTTATGGCNNTGGATTATTTGGTCGTTGCNGAGTTATACATGACGCCAACTGCGGAATTGGCCGANCTTATTTTACCAGTGGCGACATGGGCGGAAGTAGATGCGCTTCCCGCCGTGCCCTTCTATGGCCAGAATGTCATTCTTGCTCAGCAGAAAACCTTCCAATATCACGAATGTGTTCAAGACGAGGAAATCATGACGGAAATCTGCCGTCGTTTGGATACAGAACATGGGCAGGAAAGTCCGCAGGAGGTTTATGATACAATGCTGCGCAGTGGGCTAGGTTTTGGCTGGGAAGATNTGAAAGAGATGGGTTTTTANCAGCCAGAGTTTAAATGGCGNAAATATGAANAGGGTGGTTTNAAAACCCCNACGGGAAAAATCGAACTCTATTCCACTCAATTAAAAGAGATGGGGTATGACCCATTACCTAATTTTGAAGAACCGCCAGAAAGTCCTGCCAGCACGCCGGAGCTCGCTCAGGAGTATCCCTTTATTTTGATAACGGGAGCTCGTATTCCAATGTTTTTTCAATCCGAATATCGTCAGTTACCTCAACTTCGTAAAGGTCGCAGGGAACCAGAGTGCGAACTAAATCCGGAAACGGCCGCTTCTATAGGAGTTTCGGATGGAGATTGGGTGTCTATCGAGTCCCCGCGCGGCAAATGCCGCCAAAAAGTCAAAATCTTTGATGGAATTGATGCCCGGGTTGTACATGCCCAGCACGGCTGGTGGTTCCCCGAAGAGGAAGACGGGCCTGATCACGGTAATTGGAGATCAAATGCGAACACGTTAACGAGCATGTCACCACCGTATTGCTCTGCAATGGGAACATACCAATTGCGCGCACTGTTGTGCAAAGTCGTTAAAGCGGATGATGCGGATACACCGTGGCGCCCTCCTATTCCTGAGCGGTATAACAGTAATATTTCGGAGGTGCAGGAATGGACGTAGTATTATTTTGCGATAAATCGTTCGTTCGTGCTTGCGGTTTGTGGCGACGCTAATGTAGGTTTCAGCGGTATATTTTAAATCAAAGTGGGAGGTGTAAAAGATGATTTTTAGATCAATGATGGCGGTTGCGGTCGGTGCCGGCGCGATTATGGCGGCATCAATAGAGACAGCTGAGGCAGCAGATCGATGGACGTGCAATATTTTTGTGGGACCGAAGCACTATGTGAACGCAGCTCTAAAACCCTGGCGTAAAGCAGTGCAGAAATCCACAAATGGCGAGCTTAAGATTAACTACCTTCCATCTAGTGCTGCACCCCCCCCCAAGCAAATAGACGGAATTGCAGCTGGGACATTTGACTGTGCTTTTATTTTTGTTGCTTTTACAGCTAAACGGGCTGTAGGGCCCGGATTTGGAATACTTCCTTTCCTATCGGGCGGAAAAACGACTGTCCAAAGCTCTGTGGCTTATCACCGAACCTGGGCCAAACATTTTGAGGGCAAAGGCGAGTTCAAGGACGATGGTGTTAAAGTTTTGGGAATGTATCAATTTCCTGGGGTAAATTTCGCCACGTCAAAAGACAAACCGATTAATGCCATGGCTGATCTCAAGGGTATGAAGGTGTGGGCCCTTGCTGGGACCTCCTCAAAAACCCTTAAAGCAGCAGGTATAAGCCATGTGTCCGGACCGGCCGCAAGAATGGCTGAATTTACTCAAACAAAGGTAGTGCAGGGCATAGCTGGAACAACACGCGGCGGTATTGTTAACTTTGCCGGCGTTCAGTTCCCAAAATCTTATACATACACCTCCAGATCACTCATGATGCCGTCTTTCGCTTGGATGGTAAGTTCAAAAAAATGGGATGCTTTGAGCGCTGAGAATAAGAAAAAAGTTCTAGCCGAATCTGGAGAGAAACTTGCTCGGGCTGTAGGAGTGGCCTCGGATAATTTTGAAGCTGTAGCTCAAGCAAAAATGGATAAAGCGGGCATTAAATTTGTAAAGGCAAGTGCTGAGTTTGAGGCAGAATTGGCGAAGGCCGCCAGCCCACAAGTAAATGCTTGGTTAAAAAGAAGTGCTGCTATCGGAGTAGATGGAAAACAAGTACTCAAAGATTTTGACCAGGCGGTGAATTCAATTAAATAATCGAAACCTATTGATTGAAATGACAAACGGTTTGTTGTCATTCCCGACGGGTAATACGACAATTTGATTAGAAGACGGCACTGATCGAAGCAGTCGGTCAGTGCCGATTTTCGCCTTCTACCGAAAATCCCCTACTTCTCTAACATCATACCAAGAGAACCAATCATGATCTTGCTAACGAACTATTTGCACAAAACTGTAAAGGTCGTTGCAGCTTTTGCTCTGTTAGTCATGATGGTGCTGACCTTTGCCGATGTTAATCTGCGATATTGGCTGGGCCAGCCTATTTTGGGCAGCAACGAGATGACAGAATTTTTACTTGGCACTGTCGTGTTCACCGGCTTGGTAATTGTCTCGGGCGAGCGTTCTCATATCGTGGTTACCCTGTTTGAACCTTTACTCCAAAGGATAATCCCCAACTTTTATAAGTGGCTCGGTTTAGCAACAAATTTGTTAGGTATAGTAGCCGTGACCTATTTGATTACCAATTACACCGTTTTTATGCACTCCCAAGGCAATGAAACTGAGATTAGAGAGTGGCAATGGTGGTGGGTTGGTACCCTAATGTCCGGACTTTGTTTTATTTCAATATTGATGTGCATCCGATCATTGAAATCTCCACTTCCTAGGTTTGGTGGAGATGCGGAAATAGTCAAGGCAATATCGGACAACGATGTCCCTGAAACCTCAAAAATAGGGGCCAAGGACTAATGGAAATTTCTTTAATTGGTTTTGCTATTATACTTTTTCTGAGTTTTGTCGGTATACCACTTGCTTACGCAACACTGGCCGTTGGTTTTTTCGGATTTTGGTACGTGCGAGGCGATATTAATGGTGCGATTGTTCTATCGGGACAAGAGATCTTTGATTTCTCTACACTCTTCGGTCTCTCAGTAGTACCCCTCTTCATTTTGATGGGCTCACTAATCCAGAGAGCTAATATTTCTGATGAGTTGTATGAGGCCGGTTATGCTTGGGTAGGAAAATACAAAGGTGGCCTGGCAATGGCGACGGTACTGTCTTGCGCGGGTTTCTCAGCTGTGAGCGGCAGTTCNNTGGCAACNGCGGCNACAATGNCNAGGGTAGCNATGCCACCAATGCGTAAATATAAATACAAGGACTCCTTGGCCTCAGGGACGTTGGCCGCAGGTGGAACACTTGGGATTATGATACCACCAAGTGTTCCAATGATAATTTATGGGATTGTAACTGAGACGAATATTGGAAACATGTTTATTGCGGGGATATTGCCTGGAATATTGTTAACACTATCCTATCTCGGGGCGGTATATCTTAGCGTCTTATGGAAGCCGGAATTGGGACCGCCTGGTGATCCTGTCTCGAGACAAGAGAAACTCAGAACACTCTACAAAACGTGGCCCATAATTGTTTTATTTGCGTTGGTCCTTGGTGGCATATACCTCGGAGTGTTCACGCCGACTGAGGCTGGTGCTGTTGGATGTGTCGGAGCATTTGCATTTGCATTGTCCAGGGGCAGGATGTGGAGGCTAAGTGAAATTATTGAAGTCGCAGCGGACGCAGTTGTCGTAACAGCCAGAATTTTCATTATCGGTGGGGCGGCACTTATTTTTGGTCAGTTTCTGAATTTTGCGGGCCTGTCTGCAGAGTTAGTCGATTTTACGGATAGTTTTAATCTGGGTCCATTCACGTTGCCCCTAATGATATGCATGATCTGCGTTGTTTTAGGAATGATCTTTGAGAGTATTGGAATTTTGCTGTTAATCGTTCCAGTATTTCTTCCATCTCTTGAGGCCGTGGCAGAATTATCTGGCATGCCCCCCGATCTTTATTTGGTCTGGTTCGGTATTATTGTCATTATTGTTGTTGAGCTTGGACTGATTACCCCGCCAATAGGCATAAATGTGTTTACGGTCAAATCGGTAATACCCAATCTGGACCTAACCAAAATTTTCGTCGGAGTGTTGCCATTCGTCGCCGCTGACTTAGTTGTTTTGGCACTCGTATTTCTTATACCCGGTATAGCGATATGGCTTCCCTCCATTGCACCCGGGCTTTAGGTTTAAATCAGGTATCTGGAGCTATATGACAGCGTTATCAAACTCAGTGTTATTTCTCGAAAATAGAGGCAAAAACTCTCGCGGGAGATCCGTCGAGCCCTTCCAGTCTTAGTGGCACAGCAGAGAGTGTGAAGTTATTAGATCCTATCGAACTCACATTTGTTAACATCTGAATGATGATGGTGTTCTGACGTAAAAGAATTTTATGATTGTGGCCCGGCGGCTGCCCCTCGGGACGTTGAATATCTGATCGCCAAAAGGGAAATTCAGGGAAGAAATCGATTGCGACAGCGGTAACGCCCTTTGAGGCAATAAGTTCCGCTGCGTCTTTGTGCATGAAGACTGTGTTCCTCCAGAACGCTGGCGTGCCCCACATTTTTTCCGTCCAGCCGGTATAGAGTATGGGAATGACAGACGCGTCAATCTCCACGCCGCTGGATTCGATGCTCTCGGCCGTGACCATGCCGCCGGGTTCAATGTCCAAGGGAACAATACGCCCCGCCTTTACCAAATAATCTAACGGGATGTCATCAATGGCCCAGGAGCCCTCCAGCATATGAAGTGGAGCATCGATATGTGTACCGATATGGGTAGTGATTTCGAGTTTACTAAGCATATGGTTGGAGAACTCCAGATCATCCGGGACGTCGATCCCATCTNCCCTTAATTTTTNGGCTTGTGCGTCGCTCATCGCCGATATTGGGAAGGCGCGAGTAGGGTGTTTCTCGTACGCCGGAATCCCAGGAAGGGGCGCCATCTTAGAATTAATGGGTAATGTAAGATCTACGATTCGCAAGACCGTTCTCCTAGCTGACCGTATGAATGAAGGACCGTAAAAGACTGTTAAATTCTTCTGGCTTTTCCCACTGTACGAATCTTCCGGCACCTTCGATGAACGCTGCCTCCCGAAAATGAGCCATGTGCGCGAGTTTTTCTGGCTGGTCAGGAAAGGGATCTTCTGCGCCACAGATACCGATTGCTGGCGTATCCAACGCGGAGAGCGGGGGGATCAGATCGGGGACCGACGTCGCGAACTCCAACATGCCCTGTTTATATTCTGCCAAGGGGTGACCACCTAAAAGCTGAATGAATTTTTCTCGAAAAGGTTCCTCCAGCGGGATCACCATGTACACGGTCTTCCCGCCTTCCTTGCGAAGATACTCTATNAGCGCCTGCCGCCCATGCGTTTCGAGAATTNCTGACACTTTCCCACTNGCGTTTAACCAGCGATCAAAATAGAGGCGCGCGTCATGCAACTCACTCCATGCGACAAGCACTAGGCCTCTAATATCGCCTGAGTGATGAATGGCGTAGTCAGCGGCGATAGTNGTTCCGAAGGCAAGAGAGATGAGAATCGGGTTTTGAATGTTAAACCGTTCAATGAGGCCTTCCAAATCACGGCGCTGATTTTCCAATGAGTACCCAAAGGCCGGAGCGCCGGTGCCATTGTGGCCCCGCCGGTTATAGATAAAACACCGAAAGTCCTTTGAGAATTCATCTACNTGGTGTTTCCAATATGAGGCGCCATGAATTTCTCCGTGGATNAAGACGAGNTCCGGGCCCTCCCCNCTAATTTCGCANTCAAATTCCCAACCGTTGGATCTAATTAAAGACATATTTTGTTGGTGCTCCTTACCTTAGCATCCGAGCCATAGAGTGTGCGGTTGCCTAGGCTTTATCTTCCAGTTCTTGCCGTAGTTCTGCCAATCGGCTTCTAAGTTCGTGTTCCAATTTTGCCAGTTGCTGGTCGTAGTTTGAGACCCGGATGATGTGGCTCTGTCGCCGGCCCACCTTGTAATAATTATCCAGCCGACGAATGCTCCAGACGCTGACCACGGTGAGCATAGTGCCGCCTGCTATCATGAGTATCAATGCCGCTGTTTGCCGGTCCGGCGCCATATCTGCAGCCAGGGTACTTCCCCAAATTCCGATAGTCAGAAGTGCCACCGCGCCAATCGTCAATGCGCTCGTCAAAAATCTGTGATCTCGGCGCCAGTGCTTTTCGGCATCCCGGATCGCATTGGTTACTTCGTCAATGGCGAATTCTTGCCATTTTTTGAAATCGACGCCGCGTTGGCTCGTTCGGCCTTCCCGAATGAATTTTTCAAGTCGTTTGACGATTAGGTCGGCTCGCTCAGGGGGCGTCGGGTTTTTACCAAGCCAAAATTCCGAGTACTCCGACGGTTCCGATGTCGCATCTGTTCCTGGGTGTGATGAGTGTTTGGTCATTTTGCCCATGCTGCTTATTCTAAGACCACTTTGAGCCATATCAGAGGCTTTTCTAGTCCCCAACTGCTTAATACGGTATAAACGTGTTTTCTGTGTGTCTCCTATTTCTTGGCGGACGGGGATGTCTATGGGAGAAAGCAGAGCAGCGGCCTGTACAATTGTCTATCTATTTTTAGTACCGCGTGTTTGCAAATGGCGGTTTCGCTTGAGATTTCTCTTTTGATGTCTGAGCGTGACCAACGCTGGAGGAACTGAGATGATTGAGGAACTAGTCCAAATCAAAGTGCCGGAGGGAACCACCGCTGAGGGCATAATCGAGGAGGCCCGTAGGTCTCTGGAGCATTGGCAAGGCTACCCAAGGCTGATCCGAAAGCAGTATTCCCGGGGAGATGGGTGAGCCTGTGGCGGGTGTTATTTATGGGAGACCCAAGCGGCCGCCAAGGAGGTGCATGGCCAAGGCTGGCAGGAGATGGTTGAGCAACGCACGGACTGCCGGCCCACGTTCAAATACTTCTTTGTGGATATGATTTTGGATACCTTGACGGCGTAATTACGGAAACCCATTAAAACTCTGCGCTGGTGATTTCAACCAGGAGTTATACTTGCTAGGTGTTCTGCCGAGGGGAGAATGAGAGAGCAGGTTAAGTGAAAGACGCGTGCAGATGCCTTGGGTCTTTTGCGAGAGGGATCGGCACGGCCTCATGTCTGTAGCGCTATTCTTCTCATGCTAACATTGCCCGGGGCAATGATGATCCCCTATAGGGGGTTATTGATCCTCCAAGGCGGGCCATTTAATCTTCTCTGGTATGACACACTAACGGAACAACTAATTTGACAATTGAAACCATCCAAAAACCTGTGCCCGGTCTGCTGACGGCAGCACGTGAGACATCCATTGTTCATTTGAGTAATGCCCTGATTGCCTTCCTGTTCGCCGCATCGGCGCCCGTTGCAATCATCATTGGCGTTGGGCTTAAAGGTGGTCTGACGGAATCGCAAATCGCCTCGTGGATTTTTGGTGGGTTTGCCATTAATGGGCTGCTGACCATCATTATGTCCACGATTTATCGCCAGCCCTTGGCCTTTTTCTGGACCATCTCCGGCTCCGTTTTGGTTGGCCCCGCGCTCGTGAACTCTACCTTTCCAGAGGTCATCGGAGCGTTTCTCGGCACCGGTATTCTTCTATTAGTGTTGGGGCTAAGTGGGGCGGTGAAAAAAATTATGGCGCTCCTGCCCATGCCGATCATCATGGCTATGGTAGCGGGTGTCTTCCTGTCATTCGGTCTCGATTGGATCAAGGCGCTGGGGGATGATCCATGGGTCGCTGGGGCTATGACGGTAGCGTTTATTCTTTTGTCTATAAACAGCAAGGTGGCGCAGCGGTTGCCTCCAATGATTGGTGTTTTGATTGTGGGGATCATTGCGATTGTTGTGACGGGATCATTCAGTACCGACACAAATTTCCACTATTCCTTTGTGACTCCGGAGTTTCACAGACCAGAGTTTTCGCTCGCGGCCATGTTTGAGCTGGTAGTGCCCCTCGCTGTGACGGTACTGGCCGCTCAGAACGCTCAGGGTGTAGCCATCTTGCAAACCCGTGGTTTCGTGCCGCCGGTCAATGCCATCACTGCAGGTTGTGGCGCTTGGTCTTTGGCCTCGGGGGTTTTTGGAACAGTTTCAACCTGCCTTACAGGTCCAGTGAATGCCATCCTATCTAGTAGTGGTGACCGTCGGCATCAGTATACTGGCGCTATCTTGATTGGTTTGATGGCTATCCTCTTTGGACTGCACGCGCCGTTGTTCACAAAATTCCTTTTAGCGAGTCCGCCCGCATTTATCGCGACACTTGCGGGATTGGCCCTTGTGAAAATTTTACAATCGGCTTTCCAGGTATCTTTTGGTGGAAAGTTCACATTAGGTGCTTTGATTTCATTCCTGGTAACACTTGCCGACCAGACTATTTTCAATATTGGGGCACCATTTTGGGGGCTTGTATTGGGTTATATTACTTCATGGCTCCTTGAGCGGGGCGACTTCAAGTCCAACGACTAGCTGCGGTTCCGCATATAGATAGCGGCTGGGATAGCCGAAACTGTCAGCACCGTGAGCAGTAAAAACCCATCCCGGAAGGCCAGCATGTCTGCTTGCCGGGTAATGGTCTGACCGAGGTAATGATAGGAAAAAGCGATGTCCAGCCCGTCCGGTATACCGAGACCTGACCATAACCCTCCCAGTTGATCGGTCATCTTCAGCATAACCGCATTGCCGTCGTGTTGCGATGCCGTGAGTGCCTCACGGTAGTTCACGGCGCGGTTTTCGACATATATTGCGGATACGTTTACGCCGAAAGCTCCGCCCATGGTGCGCACAAAATTCATAGTCCCGGCTGCTTGGCCAATCATGTCTGTGGGCAGTACTTTGAGGCTCGCAGCTGAGAGAGGAGGGAAAATGACCGCAAGTCCTATCCGACTTACTATCATCCATATGGCGAACAGCCAGAAAGAAGTATTAGTATCGGCCTCAATCATTAGAAAAGTGCCGTAAGCAGCAAAGATTAACCCCAGAGTGGTCAGCCATATTTCTCCACCCCTGTCAGTTAGACGCCCGACGATCGGAATTAGGATGAACATGGCTATGCCAGCAGGCAATTGCAGAAGCCCTGAACGCGTGGCCGTATAACCTTGAATTATCTGAACAAATAGAGGTACAAGGTAAACTGATCCAAAGATTGCTACGCCGTAAATAAAGGAGACAAACGCGGCTGCAGCAAACCTGGTATTTGCGAATATCATGACATTAAGAAGCGGGTCAAATGCGGTTAGTTGCCAATATAGAAATCCCAGAAAAGCAGACCCCGATATGATCAGAAGAAGAATGATTTGAGTGGAGAACCATCCGTCTGCCGAACCATTAGTGAGGGCAATTAGAAAACTCAGGATAAAAACGATCAATAATATGAAACCCGTCCAATCAAACGATGGCGTTAGTTTGGACTTGTTCCTGGGTAGTAAGAAAATTGATGCCAGTAGTATTGAAAGAACCGCAGCCGGGATGGGTAGAAAAAATATTTGCCGCCATCCAAAGGCATCTACCGTCAATCCTCCAAAATAAGGTCCTATTGCCGGCGCCAGAATAATCACTAAACCGAAAATTCCCATGGCCCTACCTCTCTCATGAGGAGGGTAAATCTGAAACATGGTCATCATAGCTAGTGGTTGAGCGAGCCCCCCAGAAACACCTTGCAAAACTCTCCCAGAAACGAGCATTTCGAAAGTTTCAGCGTTACCGCTAATTAATGAACCAAGCACAAAAAATAGCATGGCGCTGATATACGTATTGCGCGCGCCAAATCTGCGCACAGACCAATCTGTTGCCAGCATGGCACATGTTGTTGCTGCCAAAAAGGCCGTGGATACCCACTGGGCTTGGTCTTGGCCGATGCCAAATGCTCCCATGATATCGGGCACGGCAACGTTCATGATTGTAGCAGTAAGTATAGTTGCGATGGACCCAATAGAAACGGTAGCTGTGGTGAAAAAACGCCGGGCCACCGAAATGTCCCAGGTGTCAGCGCTCGGGCTCTGGGATGACAATCTCCACCTCCACCATCATGCCCGGGCGGAGCGGTTTGCCCTTAATAGCCTCAATGCTGATCTTTACGGGTACCCGTTGAGATATCTTTGTAAAGTTTCCGCTCGGATTGGGATTGGGCAGCAGAGAAAATTGACTGGTGGCCGAACTGCCCACGCGTACAACCTTGCCCGTGAAGGGCCGATCCGGATAGGCGTCCACGACAATGTTCACGGAAGCATTTACGGTGACGTGACGTAATTCTGTCTCCCGTACGTTGGTTTCCACCCAGACCTGTTCCGGGTCGTGAATGAGGGCGATGCGCTGACCCTGGCGCACGAATTCTCCTGGGTCGATGAATACCTTATCAACCACGCCGTTAATGGGACTTTTGACCTCACGGTCTTGGATGTGAAGCGTCTGTTGGTCGACTTGAGTGCTGAGGGTGCGACGCTTGGCGTCAATTTCGTCGCTTTTGCGCTGCAGGACAGCAACCTGGCCCCGATCGGTTCCGATCTCTAGCAGACGAGCTTTGTTGGCCTCAAGCTGCGACACCGCCGAGACTTGCCGGCTTTCAGCGTTCTGAAGTTCAATCTCGGCTTTTTCCAACGCCTGTGGCGAAGCAATTTTGCGCCGCGCGAGNGGNCGGAGGCGNTTGAGTTNNGATCGCTTCAGACGGACCTGNGNCNNGGTCGCNCGAACCTCTGANGCACTGGCATCAACTTTGTGAGNCTGNACCTTAATNCGNTGNTCNATTTGCCNNACAATNAGGTTNANNTGCGACTGNAAAGTNANTTTTTGGGCATCCAGTTCCGNNCGCCGNGCCTCNAATTCAGCCANTCTNAGCTTTGCNTNNCGNTGATCTATNNGGGCNATCANGCTTTNNTNTTGNANNAGTTGTCCTTGGGATACCGGAACTTCCGTCACCCAGCCAGCGACCCGACTTGAAACGGCGATAAGGTTTGTTGTGATACGGGCGTCATCCTCTAATACGTGACTGGCTCGGTGCTTCAACCATACAACGCCCCAAAAAAGCCCTCCGCCACCAATTAGAACGAGCAGGACAAGTTGGATAATCCTTTTGCCACTCACGAGCTCGTTCCTGCCGCAACTGCTGCTTGTTCCTCGTGAACCGCTGCGTTTGTTTTAATGCGGTCAAATATTTTTATAGACNACGCTAGCTGGTCCTTATCGAGACCCTGAAGTAGTGATGCTCGCACGGCATCCAGGACAGTTTCAATCCGCCGCATTTCAGTTTTTCCTGTACTTGTAAGATTTANCAATTTTACTCGCCGGTCCACCGCGGATACCGCGCGGCGAATTAGACCTGCGTCTTCCAGGGAATCGAGAAGGTGAACCAGGCTTGGGCCCTCGATGCCGATATCCACCGCTAGATCTTTCTGGCGGACTTGGCCGCCCGCCCGGCTGACAAAGAAGAGAGTTCGCCAGGTTGCCTGCGAAAACCCTAAGGGCCGTAATTCATCATCGATCACCCGTCGCCACCTATGTGCCAAGTTTACGAGTGATAGATCGAACGAGAGTTGCTCTTCGGGCATAGACTTTGCCATCCCCAGTCTCAAAAATACATAATATAAATANTTATTAGGTATCTAATGAAATAGCGAAGGTTGGACAACCTCTTATGAAGGTTCGCTTGAACGATGGCCGAGCCAAAGGCAAGGGATAAAGATTTGACGGGGGAGAGTGCTGCCACTGGGGATGCCATCATACGCCATTGTGGCGAGCGAGAGAAAATCGTCACGTTGCATTTTACAGGAGAGCGCTAAAGTGACGGGGCAATATTATAATTCTACGATTAATAGTTAGACCTGGGTCAAGTTTCTAAAGCTCAGGTCATTTAGGGCACCGGTGCGGAAGCGATATAGCGAGCCAGGTATTTCAGAGGAGCAGTCTAAATGAGCGTGTTTGTCAGTATACCAAGGCCATCCGCTTCGATCTCAACCCGATCGCCTGAAGTCATGAAGACCTTGGGGTCCCGTCCAAATCCGACACCTGCTGGCGATCCCGTGGTGATCATGTCCCCCGGGTTGAATTGATACCATTGAGAAAAATAGGAAATTAGCTCTGGAATTTTGAAGATCATGTCATCCGTACCGGAGGCTTGCATTACGGTCCCATTCAGCCTGGTTTCGATATGGAGCGCGTGGGGGTCCGGGATTTCGTCTTTGGTGGTGAGGAAAGGACCACATGGGGTGAAGCCCGGCAGTTGTTTCCCGTGTATGTTCCGTTCCCAGGCAAGGATTGCCGGAAAGCCACCCTCCGCGGTGAAGACGCCACCCACCCAGTCCCGGGCCGAGACATCGTTGGCCAAGGTATAGCCAGCGACATGGTCCATTGCTTCTTCCACAGTGACATTATGGCAGGCTGAGCCTAGGACCACTGTCAACTCACCTTCATAGTCGATCATGTCAGGACAGTGNGNTGGNANNTGGATGGTCTGGCCCGACCCNGTGAGGGTGGCGCGCGCCTTGTGAAAGGCGGTTGGATGTTTGGGCACCGGGGTCCCTGCCATTTCCTCCAAGTGTTTCCAATAGTTGAGGCCAACCGACAAGATGAGCTTTGGATTGGGAACGGGGGGCAAAAAGGAGACCGTCTCCAATGGTTCGGCTTTGCCGCTGTTCGCCCTGAGATAGTCTGCGATGTTCGCCAGTCCTGCGGGTCCGCCATCCAATATGTCCCGCACCGAGCCGGGAATACCGCTCTTGCGGGCGTAGGCCAAATTCAGCACCCGGCCATCTTCTGTGATCACCCCCGGGGCTGATCCAGGTTTGGTATCAATTGTGAGTAGCTTCATGTAACTTTCCTATGTCCAAAGTGACCGTCACCGGAGGGTCGATGACGCTTTAGCGGTGTGGCTTTTACCGCCGAAAATGGGGTGTCACCTCCGTTGCAAACATCTCTAAATTCTTAACCGTGAGGCTATGCGGCAATGTCCCGAACTGAAGGGTGCAAACCAGATGTTCCAGGTTGGTTTTCTCCTGGCACTCTTCCAAGATCTCCCGGACCGTGTTGGGCGAGCCGCAGATGAACATGCGGGATGCCATAAGGCGCTCCATCTCCCGACCGCCACTCAGCATTTCGCGTTTGGCCTCTGCGATCTTTTTCATTGAGCTGATTGTCGTGTAGCCGGGCGGCAGAAGCATCTCGTTGGTCATGCGCAGAAATTTATTATAGAAGGCTTCGATATGCGGCTTGGCCTCTCGTTGCGCGATCTCGTCGCTTTCCGCCACGTAAATGGGAACCGCCCAGCCGAGCTGTNTACCGCTCGCCTCATACCCCCATTCCTCTGCTGCAACGTCGCGATACATTTGGAAAAACGTGGAAACTGCCTCAAACGGGCTGTAGGTGTTGAGATACACGTATTTACGCGAGGGTTCGGATGCCCATCGGATTGTTTCCATGCTGCCTTGTGAGGGAATCCATACAGGCGGATGAGGGCTCTGATGAGGGCGCGGCCACAGATTGACGTATTCGAAATGGAAATGGTCTCCCTCGAACGGGAAGGGGCCCGTTTTGGTCCACGCTTCAATGATCAAATCGTGGGCTTCATGGAATCGTTCCAACGAAAACGCAGGGTTTACGCCTGTCACATGGTATTCCACGCCGATTCCTCTTACAAATCCCGCAATGAGCCGCCCGCCAGAGATGTTGTCGATCATGGCATATTCTTCGGCGATCGTGAGGGGGTTGTTCACCAACGGAAGAGCCCTGCCGAGGACGGCAATCTGGGCCTGTTTGGTGGTGCGCGCCAACGCACCCGCGATGATGCCGGGAGAGGGCATCAGTCCATAGGCTGTTTGGTGATGCTCGTTCACACAAACGCCATCATATCCAAGCGTGTCCGCAAGTTCCAATTCCTCCAGGTAGCGGGTGTAGAGCTTTTCTCCTTCCTTTGGATCATAGTAGCTGTTGGGCAGGACTAGGCTGGATGAGGCGTAGTGCTGGTCATAGTCGAGATCAAGCGCGCCGTATGGCATGAGNCCGAAATAATAGAATTTCACGATGCGGCTCCTTCCAGAAAGGATCTGAGACACGGATAAAATCTATCAGGGCGGTCGACGTGGGGAACGTGACCGCAGTCTTTCAATACCTCCACCTCTGCGTGGGGGANAAATTTTTTAAACGCTGTCGCATAGTCCTTGGGAAATATCTTATCTTGATCGCCCCAGACGACGAGTGTCGGCACACTGATCCGGTGCAGCCATTTAGACAGATCGGGATTGTAGAACCTCGGGTGCCAGGCATATTTTGCAGCAGACACTTTGTTTCGGATCATCACCTCCAGTTCTGCATCTGAAGGCTCATAATTCAGGATGCGATCAACCGCTTCCTGTTTGACGAAAATATTACGGGCGCTTTCCTCTGGGGACCAAAGGAACAAATCCCCCTTGGGAACCCCTTTGACGTGGATGCCCGCCGAACAAATAAGCGTCAGGCTTTTTAGCGCCGCCTGGGAGCGAATTGCGATTTCGGCCGCTATCCAACCTCCCATTGAGTGTCCGACAAGATGAACATCGTTCAGATCTTGATCCTTAATAAAATCCAGATAATGATAGGCAAGGTCCGAAATCGTCGTTGTTTGTTTGGAGTCTCCGGATAGACCGAACCCGGGATGGTCGGGCAGNAGGATTTCGTAATCTCCGGATAATTCCTCTGCAAGAGGCACCAATCCAGCAGATCCGCCGGCCCCATGCAGCAACAGAATTGTCTCTCCAGTGCCTTGGCGACGAACCTCTAGCTCGATGCCATTTAATGTAAGAGCGGATGTTTTCTGGTCCACCATCCGAGCCTCCCTATTTTTTTGTTCGTATATTTTAGGGTCAGATTATCGGCTTGTCAGACTAAAATTTTGGGAATCAACCCAGGTCAACATGTGGAGCGCGTGGGGTCACCACCTGATGTCAGGCTCCGAGGGAGCCTTGACCCGTGCTGTGGGTCTTGCAACCGTGTTGACAGGAGGACGGAGCGATATGGCTGATATCAAAACATTAATTTCTGAGCGCTTCGGGCGGCCGACGGAAGTTGGGCTAAAAGGAGGGGGGGAAACGCTCACCCAAATCCTAAACCACCGGAGCATCCGAAAATATCAGGACAAGGAAGTGTCAGAAGATTTGGTCCAAACGCTCCTTGCCTGTGCGCAATCTGCGCCCGCGAAATCGGATCTTCAGCAATACGCCATTCTCCGTC
Source organism: Rhodospirillaceae bacterium TMED167 (assembly GCA_002170915.1). The sequence continues at coordinate 26,743 of NHHQ01000119.1, forward strand.
TTACTGATCAGAAAAAGAAATCCCGCCTCGCCGAATTATCCGGCACGGGGTCTATCGAAACCGCGCCCATTGTCTTGGTTTTCTGTGGCGATATTCGCCGCATCCAAAAAATATCTTATCTGCGGGAAAGGCCTTATGCCCAGAACACGGTCGATAGTTTTATGAACGCGGCGGTAGATGCGGGTCTAGCCATGCAGAATTTTGTCCTGGCGGCTCAGGCCAGTGGTCTCGGTTGTTGCTATGTTAGCCAAGTTCGCAATCATATGCAGCCGGTGTGTGAGCTTCTGGGTCTTCCGTCGGGTGTTTTTCCTGTCTGCGGCCTGACTGCAGGGTGGCCTGATGAGGAACGCGATGTGACGCTCAGGCTTCCTCCATCTGTCGTGGTCCACGATAACGTTTATGATGACGCAAACCTTGAAATGGAGGTGAATGCATATGACCAGCGCCGCCATAACCGCCGCCCCCTAACTCCTCCCAAACAACTCCACGAAGACCGCCTTGGGAAGTCGGAATTTTACGGCTGGTCAGAAGCGGCTGCCCGGCGTCTCTCCAAACCGGCCACCGAAATTTCCCTCCGGGATTTCCTGCTATCTCACGGATTCGATTTAGAATAAGTTCGCAAGGGAGGTAGGGATAATCCGTCCTGGAAGCAGCGTGCCTAGGGCCGCACCGCACAAACCGATGAAAGTGCCGATCATGAGACGTTTGTGGGCCTCGACATATCCCTTGCGGATAGCCCGAATTCCGAGGATTAGCGAGAGGATGGTAAGCGCGGTCAGGAGATGAATGCCGCTTGGTGCACCCCCGTTCAGATCCCTGATCCATAAACTCGTGATCGCAGTGATGAACATGAGTACAACCCAAAAGCGCCCCATGAATTTATGACGGTATGTGCCCTTTGCCTGTAGCAAAACAAGGATGCCAAGCAGCAGCGCAGCAATGGCAGCGGATAGGTGAAGACCGATTGTTTGGGTCATGTTCCAAATATCATTTATTGCAGGGTTTTGGTAGCACACGAACCAACAAAATAGGGAATAAGGCGAGAACTAAGAATATTCTATCCGCTGAAAAGACCCAACTCCAACGCAATTTAGATTAAAGTTTGGCGCGCGAGAAATCGGGTGGATGGCTCTCCGAGAGTGTCATTTTTACATTTTTTCTCAAAATATAGCTGGTATTGTGACCCGTAATACGAACAGATGTTATCTACATCCAGTTTATGTTTATTGTTGTTCCACACAGGAGGAGATTAACTATGAAAAAAATGATCGTACCTGTTTTGGCCGCTACGAGTGCACTGAGCCTTATGGTCGATGTTGAAGCGGTATCCGCCGCTGACTTCAAAGTAAAGATTCACCACCAAACGCCTGCCGTTGCGCCGGTTAACAAATTTGTTCTGACGCCATTGAAAAAAGCGCTTGAGAAAGACTCCGGTGGCAAAATTGCAGCACAGGTCTATCACTCCATGTCCTTGGGTGGCCGACCGCCTCAGGTTTTCAATCAAATTAAAGATGGGATCACTGAGATTGGCTGGACGCTGCCAGGTTATAGCGGTGGCCGGTTCCCGCTGACGGCGGTTTTCGATCTGCCGTATATGGTGTCGACAGCCGAGGCAACGACCAAAGCCTTCCAGGAGTTTGGTGATAAACACCTTAAGAACGAATACCGGGACGTGGTTCCATTGCTGTACCACACCGCCGCTCGCTTCAAGATTCATATGGTTAAATCGCCGATCAAAACGCTCGCGGATTTTAAGGGCCGTAAAGTACGTGCGACCAATCGGGGCATGGGGAACCTGCTGGCTTCTTTCGGGGCAACGCCGGTCTTTATGCCCGTGCCGAAGGTGCCACAGGCCCTATCTAAAGGCGTTGTTGAGGGTGCTGTATTGCCCTGGGAAATCGTCATTCCTTTCAAAATCCAGCAAATCGCTCCTAATCATACACTGGTGGAAGGACCCCGGGGTCTCATCGCCGCTACGTTTTTCCTGGGGATGAACAAGAAATTCTATGATGGCCTTCCCGCAGACATGAAAAAGGTCGTGCAAAAAAATACGGGCATGAACATCGCCGGTAAAGTCGGCAAAGCCTATGACAACATTGAGAATGTGTTTAAGGCAAAAGCCGTTAAACGGGGTAATAAATTTGTTACATTATCCGATGCGGATGTTGCCACGATTGCCAAGAATGCGGACAAGATCCATCAGGCCTGGGTTGCCGACGTTACAAAACTGGGACATGATGGAAAGGCCCTGCTTGCTGAAGCGAAGGCTCTGATCGCCAAGCACACGAAGTAAATTAGACTGCCGGTCATCATTCGGTAGCGGATACCTTCCCTTGACCGAATTACCCGNGATAAGTACCCGGTCCGATCCAGTGGGCCGGGTACTTACGCGTTTGGCNCGGACCTTTGTGATTATTGGCGGTATCTGCCTGACAGNCGCTGGTCTCCTCACGGTNGTCAGTGTCATGGGTCGCTATTTCATCAATACCCCGATTCCCGGAGATTTCGAGTTGGTGGAAATGGCATGTGCTGTTGCTGTGTTTTCCTTCCTGCCATACTGCCANCTTCGTAAAGGCAATGTGGTGGTTGATTTTTTTACCCACAAAGCCGCGCCCCGAACAAAAGGGCTCTTGGACGCGGTCAGTGCCATTATCTACAGCGTGATCACGGTTCTTTTGACCTGGCGGCTCTGGGTGGGTGGCTTTGATTTTCTCGNCACTAATGAACAAACGGTCATCNTGCAGATACCGCGGGCCTATGTGTTTATTTTTATCATGCCGAGCATGGCGCTCTTGGTTGTGGTCACTTTCTACACCATNTGGCAGCATTATTACGNNAATANGGCTCAGCAGGACCNCCTAAAAGGCAANATGTGATGGAAGGCCTNGAGTTCGGATTTTTTATGCTNGGCGTGCTGCTCGTGCTNATCGCGCTNAGGCTGCCCNTTGCCATCGCCATGATCACCGTCGGGATCACGGGGTATCTCATCCTCGCTGGATGGGCACCACT
>NHHQ01000120.1 GCA_002170915.1 Rhodospirillaceae bacterium TMED167
AACCGTCATAAATTCCTCTTCGCCGACCCGCGCTTTAATAGTGGCTTCGGATATGGTGACGAGTTCATTCCGGGCGTTCCAGCGCCGTTCGTCAATGACCCGAAAGCTGTTGAGCCTATAAAATTCTGGTACATCTCCCAATGTACGTCGGGCGAGCAACTCAAAACTCGCTTCGGCGCCATCGTAGGCATAGCCCATGTATTCCTGTTCTTTGACGATCTCCACAAGCCGGACGACCTTTGGGTCATTAGCGTCCGCTTCAATGCCCACATCCCGGAACATCGCCAGGATATTGGATTTGCCGGACTGGTCCGAGACCACAANATGGCGTCTNTTNCCNACNGANTCNGGANNNACATGTTCATANCTCTTCGGATCTTTCTCGANNGCCGAGACGTGNAGGCCGCCCTTGTGTGAAAAGGCGCGCTCTCCCACATAAGGCGCGCCCTTGTCCGGCAATCGGTTCAGCCTCTCATCCAAGGCATGGGAAATTTGACTGAGCTGGGTGAGCCCCTGTTCTGAGACACCGGTGTCGAAACCCATTTTAANAGCGAGNGTCGGGAGAAGTGAAATGAGGTTTGCATTGCCGCACCGTTCACCCAGCCCATTCAAGGTGCCTTGGATGTGGCGCACGCCCGCCCGGATCGCCGCCAAGCTATTGGCCACGGCGTTGCCTGTATCATCGTGGCAATGGATGCCNAGGTGATNCCCTGGTATGTGGCTGGTGATGNCGGTAACGATTTCACNGATCTCGTGGGGGAGGGTCCCGCCGTTGGTNTCGCAGAGGACGATCCAGCGCGCGCCGGCCNNGTAGGCGGCTTTGACACAGCTCAATGCAAATTCCGGATTGGCTTTATAGCCATCAAAAAAATGCTCGGCGTCAAAGATAACCTCTTCTGTTTGCCTGCCGGCATGGACGATTGAATCTCCAATCATGGCGATGTTCTCATTCAATTCTACGCCGAGGGCGACATGGGCATGAAAATCCCAAGTCTTGCCGACAATACAGACCGCGGGTGTTTTTGGATCAAGGAGGGCTTTTAGGCCGGGGTCATTCTTCGTTGACCGGCCCGCCCGCCGGGTCATGCCGAAAGCGGTTAATTTGGCTTTCGTGAGTGTCGGGGGCGCGCTGAAAAAGCTGTCGTCGGTTGGATTGGCGCCAGGCCATCCTCCTTCAATATAGTCAATGCCGAGGGCATCGAGATCCGAGGCGATGGCGGATTTGTCAGCCACGCTGAAANCCACGCCCTGGGTTTGGGCGCCGTCCCGCAGGGTGCTGTCAAAAAGATAAAGTCTGTTGCCGCTCATTTTTTTCTCACGCTCGGTATTTACCAAATTTTCTGGCAAATTTTCCGGTCTGCCCCTCTCACGGAGAGCTCCTAACGTTGCTAAAATACCAGAGAGCGCCGGAGCATGCACAAAATAGCCAATTTTCTCAAGGGGCTTCCGGGGGACAGCNGCAAATTAGGCTTGGTGCTTCCTTCGCCCGNCCCCATTTTATTGTCAGGTTCTGGTTAAGGGAANGCATAGGCATCTATCGGGGNCGGGGAAAAGNCGCCATGGATGGNACAATTACAAAGNTGCACATATACGNTGATTTTCAAAAGCTGGCTGGTGAGGCCAATCTGGATGACAAGACTTTGCTNGCNACAGATTACCTCAATCACTTCAATGAAGTTGTGATGCTGCTCCAGATGGTGCCCGACATNCCAGAGATAATGGCAGAGGCTAAANCCTGGCGGCTTCTGNNTTATACAAAGCATTTTGCACACANCAGCTTTTCGGCCAGGGAAATTGCCATCGCCGCCTATGACCATGTGCTGGGCCGCTACAAGACACCCTTTGAGCAGACGGTCGGCCAGCTTGGCAGCCTNATCGCTTATGCCATCGAAAAACTTGACGNGGCAATCGCGGCCNGTGAGCCACAGCGGCTTCGGATTCTGGCCGCCGAGTCAGCTCAAAATATTCAACGCCTGATGGATGTTGCCTCGGGCATCATTGACGGCATTGAAAAACCCTGGATCAATCAGAGAACGATACTTTGATGAACTAGAGCTGGTTATAGAAGCCGGTNTTCTGCAACGGATTGCACCTTTTGGAAAACCGGTGGTGGCAGCATCGCCTCTGCGATGGCCAAAAAATCATTTGCGCCGACCTGAAAAAGCGTTTTCTCACGCCACTGCGGCAGATCTNCGGGATANACAAGTTCTTCNTGGATGTTGGTGAGGGGCAGATCGANGGTGGAAAAATAAGCAATCCGCCGGTTGATGGTCCACGGACCTTCCGGCGTTTCCCCCGGTGTGCCCGCGGTCCGTCCAAAGCCCGTAAACGCATCAAGCGGCCTGCCACTGGTCGTCTCAAAGGAGGAGAAGACAATGACAAAATCACCTTGTGCCATATTCTGTTGCACGGGCTCCTCGGCATCGAAACCGACTGTCCCTGTTTCTTGTCCGGCCAGCAGCTGGTCTTTGGGCGAGGTGACAATCCAATACACTTTTATGCTCCAACAATGCTGAAAAGAGAGGGTCTATCAGTGGATGCCCCTGGCTAATCATTTTTGGCCAGTGCGACGTCAGCGACACAATTTTGNTTCAAGCTGCATACAGCTTTTTGGCGGTCTCTGTGAATTCAACGCCATGGCCGGGCCCTTCCGGGACCATCAGGTAGCCGTCCCGGAGGGAAAAATCTTGGGTAAAGGGGTTGTGCTCGAAGAAATTCATAAACTCGACCTGAAAGCCACTTGTGAANGCGGCGATNAGGCAGNCGCTGAGTTCGTGGAGAAGATGGCTGGTGAGCCTGAGATTATGGTCCTCTGCCATCTGTGCAATTTTGATCCATTCCGTCACNCCGCCGCACCGGCCAATATCCGGTTGTAGATAGGNGGCGGCCNGCCGGTCCACGAGATCCTGAAATCCCCATCCGAAGTATACATTCTCGCCCNCCGCCACGGGCACCTTNCTCTCNGCGGCAACGGCTGCCATGTCCCAGGGGCAATCTGCAAGGACCGGCTCTTCCAGCCAGGCAACATTATGGTCGGCCAGCCATTTGGATGCGGCCACGGCTTCCCCGACGGTATAATTCTGGTTGGCATCCGTGTAGAGGATGAAATCGTCGCCCAATTCACGGCGGAGGAGGCTAACTCTCTTTTGGTCGCGCGGTCCGCCAATTTTCAACTTATAGCCGGTGATGCCCTTTTCGGCATGACCCTGTGCTTCGGACACGAGTTCCTCGTCAGATAGGGAAAGCCACCCGCCGGAGCCGTAGACGTCGATCCGGTCTCGCGTTCCGCCTAATAACGTGGCGAGGGGCTGGTTCTGGATTTTAGCGGCGGCGTCCCAGACAGCCGTGTCCAGCGCTGACAGTGCATGCACCCCGACACCGCCCCGCATGCGCGCTTTATTGGGAGACCACATCCGCTGCCAGAGAACCGCTGGTTGTGCCACATCTTGCCCGAGCGCGAGGGGTGCCAGGGCGGTCTCGATGTAGCTCACAACGGCTTTGGTGCCGCGCCGGTCTAGAGAGGTGGAATAGCCGAAGCCGGTATTGCCGGACTCCGTCCGCAGCTCCACAACCACATAGTCGGAACCGATATACGTGCCGAGTGCGCTTCGGATGGGTTTATCGAAGGGCACCTCCAGAACAGAAACAGCGATACTCGAAATAATATCTGACATTATCATATCTCAATCTGCGTTTGATCTGGTCTTTAGAGTATCCAATTNGGGTAACGTCAATTTGTTTTACGCCGCCAAGGGGACGGGATACATCTACCAGATGAGTTCTCCCAAAGGCTTGATCGGTTACCTCGGCGGTATCGGCCGGGCTCTTTCCGCGCCTAATTACCGGCGGTACTGGTACGGCCATGTGTTCTCGGCCAACGGTGTCTGGATCTATCTCATATCCTCTCAGTGGTTGGCGTTCCATTTGACCCAGTCGCCGGCTTGGTTGGGCGCGGTTGGGTTTTCTTACCTGGCGCCGCTGTTTGTCTTGGGGCCATTGGCAGGCGCAGTGGCCGATCGCTATGGCCACCGCCGGACAGCGATCATCGCCCTCAGTCTCGGCATTCTGGTTGCCATCCTCACGGCTGCGGCGATCCTGGCTCAGGTTATGACGCCTCTGCTGCTCGTGCTCCTGACGATTGTGCAAGGTGCATTCATGTCGTTTGATTTTCCGGCCCGCCAAGCGGTGATTCCGCAGTTGATCGAACGGGCCAATTTGTCTGCCGCCATAGGAATGAATACCACGACGTTTCACACGGCCGGGTTTGTGGGGCCGGTTATCGGAGCCGCCCTCTTGTCTTGGGGAAATGATATCTTCGGCGAGCCCGGTGGGGCAGCCTTCGCCTATCTTGCGACAGCTTTTGCTTTTTCCATGATGGTGTATGGCCTGACCCGAGTGAAAATTATAGCTCCGTTACCGATGAAAGACCGGTCGGGTCCCCTGGTGACGTCGATCCTGGCAGATATCCGGGCCGGTCTTGGGTATATTCTNTCNAGTTCNCAGCTTAGGTTGATCATGATGCTCTCCATTGCCGTGGCGNTTTGCCTTCGGTCCTATCANAACCTGNTGGCCGGGTTNGCNGACTCTGTCTTTGGCCTNGACGAACAAGGTCTCGGCNGNTTNCTCGCNGCCTCAGGNATTGGGGCGTTGACCGTGGCNCTNTTNTTTTCGATCCGCGGCAAGACCGAGGGCCNGACNCGTATNTTCGTTCTGGGCGCGGCGGTCACGGCGCTNGCTCTCTTGGTGCTGGTATCAAACACANATCTTACAATGGCCCTCGTTNCACTGGCNGTTNCCGGCGGGGCCTTGGTGGGGGCGAGCCTNGGCGCGCAAACCCTNATTCAGCATATGGTTCTTGATGAATACCGGGCCCGGGTCATTAGCGTGGCGNTGGCCATTTCNGTTGGCGGGCCGGCATTTGGNACNNTGCTCATCGGTTGGGTNGCTGAAATGACTGGCNTCCGCTGGGCGCTCGCCGGCGCTGCCGTNNCGGTTCTGATTGTTTTGCTGCTGACGGGCTGGCGGCTTCTCTCNGCCGCCCCGGAGATGGAGGCGGAGCAGANCTAAGCCCGNTTCCAGGTGGTGCCGCCGGGNCNNTCTTCCAGGAGGATNCCGCGCGCCGCGAGTTGGTCCCGGATTTCATCNGAGCGGGCAAAGTCTTTTGNNGCGCGGGCTTGGCCACGTTCNGCAATCAGGCCATCGATCTCTGCGTCGTNCAGACCACTGANGGCGTCTCCGGGGCGCCCTTTGAACCAGGCCTCCGGATCCAGTTGAAGNAGNCCCATCANCCGGCCCGTTTCAACTAAGTTTGCNGCCTGTTCCGGGTCTGAAGATCTGTTCAATTCCGCTGCCATTTCATGCAGCGTGGCGATGGCGAGCGGGGTGTTCAGATCATCGGAGAGCGCGTTGGCCGTGGTGTCCTGGATATGGCCGGCTGAGCCGCGCGCTGTAGATCTCAGCGCGCCGTACCATTTATCCAACGCATCCTTCGCTTGCGCCAGTCCTGCCGCTGTCCAGTTCAAGGGCTGGCGGTAGTGGGTCATGAGCATGCAGAGCCGGATGGTTTCCCCGTGGTGATCGTTCAGCAGATCATGCACGGTGATAAAATTGCCGAGGCTCTTGGACATTTTTTCGCCTTCGACCATGAGGTAGCCGTTGTGCATCCAGGTCTGGGCAAAGGTGCCAGGGCCATGGGCGCAACAGCTCTGGGCGATTTCGTTCTCGTGGTGCGGAAAAACCAGATCAACACCGCCGCCGTGAATGTCGAAAGATTCGGTAAGATATTTCTGCGACATGGCGGAGCATTCAATGTGCCAGCCCGGCCGGCCATTTCCCCAGGGACTGTCCCAGCCAGGCTGACCTTCGCTGGACGGTTTCCACAATACGAANTCTGCTGGGTCTTTTTTGTAGGGTGCCACGTCCACCCGGGCACCCGCGATCAGTTCATCTCTGTTGCGCCGGGAGAGCTTGCCATAGTCTGGCATGGACGTGACGTTAAATANGACGTGGCCGTCGTTTNCATAAGCGTGGTTTTTGGAAATGAGCTGCTCTATGAGCGTGATCATCTCTTGGATGTGATCGGTTGCCCGCGGTTCCACGTCTGGCGGCAGATTGCCGAGAGCTGCCATGTCGTCATGAAAGGCCTGGGTCGTCCGCGCTGTGATGGTGGCGATAGCTTCGCCGGTTTTCTGGTGGGCCGCGATGATTTTGTCATCCACATCCGTGATGTTTCGCACATAAGTGACGTGGTGGTTGCCATATAGCTGGCGCAAAAGGCGGGCCAGAACATCAAAGATGATGACCGGGCGAGCATTGCCGATATGGGCATAGTCATAGACCGTGGGGCCGCATACATAGAGGCGTATGCTGTTNGGATCGAGCGGGGTAAACACGCTCTTTTCCCGGGTNAGGGTGTTGTAGAGCTGGAGGTCCATCGCGTCGACTTATAGCAGATTTGTGAAGCCATTGGTGATCGGATAACGCCGGTCACGGCCGAAGGCACGGGATGAGATTTTCACGCCGGGGGGTGCTTGCCGGCGTTTATATTCTGCCCGATCCAGCATATGCCAGACACGGCGNACCGTCGCCGGNTNATGGCCGCGATCGACAATGTCCGGAATGGCCTNCTCTCCCTCGATCAGATTCTTTAAGATATCATCCAGCACATCGTAAGGCGGCAGAGAGTCTTCGTCATACTGATCGGGTTTCAACTCGGCCGATGGTTTTTTGGTGATGATGCGCTCCGGGATCACTCGGCCCGCCGGNCCTCTCATATCTGCCGGAAGGGTCTTGTTGCGCCAATGGGACACCGNGAACACGGTTGTCTTATATACGTCCTTCAGCACNGAGTAGCCGCCGCACATGTCGCCGTATAGCGTGGCGTAGCCGACCGACATTTCCGATTTATTACCGGTGGTCAGCGGCATGTATCCGAGCTTGTTGGAAAGTGCCATGACGACCATGCCACGGGCTCGGGACTGGATATTTTCTTCCGTCGTATCGGCTTCAAGATCTGCAAACACCGGCGCCAACATCGTATCAAATGCCGTCATCGCGCCCTGGATCGGAATGCTGTCATAAGTGATCCCCAACAGGTCCGCCGCTTCCGCTGCATCTTCGAGGCTTTCCTGGGAGGTGTATGGAGACGGCATCATGACGCAGTGCACTTTGTTCGGTCCGATGGCGTCCACGGCAACGGCGGCGGAGAGGGCAGAATCGATCCCACCCGAAAGCCCCATGATGACTCCCGGGAAACGGTTCTTGCCCACGTAGTCGCGAAGCCCTAGCACCATGGCGCGGTAAACCGCGTGAAGCCTGTCGTCATCTGCCGCCGGGCCGGGTGCAATGTCACCGTCTGCGCAGGTCCATCCGTCCCCGCCATTCGACCATTTGGTGATCAGTAGCTGCGGCTCCCAGGCTTTTGCCTGAGCCTTGAGGGCNCGGTCCCGGTTGAGCACGAACGAGCGGCCATCNAACACCAATTCATCCTGGCCGCCCACCANATTAACATAGGCNAAGGGGAGGTCACATTCGCCGACCCGGGCGGCGGCCAGGTTCATGCGTTGGTCCGGTTTGTCCACTTCAAAGGGGGATCCGTTCATGACAAGCAAGAGTTCTGCACCAGACTCCTGCAATCCCTCGGCGACATCTTCGCGCCACATGTCCTCGCAGATCATGATGCCAAGTCGCACGCCATTGAATGGGACCGGGCCCGGGATCGGGCCTCTTGAGAACACTCTGTCCTCATCAAACACGCCATAGGTGGGAAGAAGGTGTTTGAAACGTTTGGTCGAAATAACGCCATTTTCGAGCAGCAGCACGGCGTTATAGAGATGTCCGTTCTCCCGCCAGGGGGCACCGATCAGCAACGCCGGCCCGCCATCCGCGGTCTCGGACGCAAGCTGGTTTACCTCGGTTTCGATCATCTCCAGAAATGCGGGTTTTAGAACCAGGTCTTCCGGCGGATAGCCAGAGACAGCCAGCTCGCCGGTTACGACGATATCAGCAGCGCCCGCCGCTTTTTGACGCGCAGCGCGAATGAGTGCGAGGTTTCCCGCCACGTCACCAACGGTGGGATTGAGTTGAGCCAGCCCAATGGTGAGATCTGCTGTCATGCCTATGTTCCGCAAATACTATGGTTTTAAGTGTTCGGTATTTTTGAGCCGGCGCGCCGCGCGCGGGCTAGCATTAGAGAAGGCCTTGGCCCCTGTCAACGCTCGGCGCGTGCGCAGTGTATGAGCAAAAAATGTATTACCTATACGTGATTTCTAACTGGCAATAACGCCGGTAAACCGCCAAGAACGATGATGGACGATAAAATTGAAAATGATAAACAGGCCATCCAACAAGTGAGTTGGGCGGATAACGAAGATGACCGATGGAACCTGCAGTCTCCCGCGTCTTCCTCATCCGGGGCATCCTCCCCCACGGCAGATATCGGGTGATCCAACTCGGCATCGGTGGCGGCATCCAGTAAAATGTTGGCCGCGACGGTGGTGAGTGCATTCACGGACAAATTAAAAGCGGAGAGGCAAAAGAATGGCGGGTTCTTGTCGGAAAGCCACGTCAATCAGTTAAGCCAGGAGTTCGAAGCGTAACAGGGTTAACTGGAAAAAGTGTTTGGGCTGGCTTTCGATCAGTTGGCGTCCGCCCGAAACCGGGCCCGCTTTGGCCATGCCCGGAAGTTTCCCTTTGACCGGATTATCGTCAATACATTTGCTGATCTTTTTGGCCCGGCGGGGGTGCAAGAGGGTAGCGACGCAGCCAACACGCGCCGAATTTTGCCAGGCTTTTTCATCGCCGGAGCCGCGCGGTCGTGAGCCGGCTAGATGGGGGCAGTGAGGCTCCAATGAATTGGCAATTGGTTTATGATGACCCGGTGGCGGACGAGATTTGCAAAGATACTTTGATAAACTTCCTGCCCTATTTTGCGGATCTTCAGAAACAAATGCATTGGTGCAACGATATAGCAATGCGGAGCTTCATGCGTTCGATCAGGCGTTGGATGGGCCGGTCAGCAAAGTGCGAGGTTAAGTGTTATAGTTGATGGCGGGGCTTTAAAACGCCTGCTCCGTGCAACACGCCGCGGGACAGATTAGCCCAGGATGTAGCGCATAGATCAGCGCACCATTAGGCTATTTAGCGCATGGATCAGCGCACCGTTAGGGCGTTCCTCAAAGTATCGGCCTGAGCATTCCGGTAGGCGTGTTCGATGAGGATGGCGGCCGGTGTCACGGCAGCACCATAATATTCCCGGTTGAGATCGTTCCGGCGGACAATGGCCGTTCCCTCCAGAGAGACCCCGCCAAACAAGCCCTTCGCATCAGAAAAAGCGACGATATCGGCGGCGAGATTGGTGGTCGTTGATCCCTCCAGGCCCGCCCCCATAGAACCGAGTGCAATGCCCAAATCGGCGCCGGCTTTGCCTTGATGTTTGAGGACGGCCTCCACCGCTTTTCGGCTCCGCAGGATCAGCACAACACCTGCGCGTTGACCGCCGAACTGGATGCCCCAGCTCCCGCCAGCGAGGGTGTAAAACGCCGGATAACCCCAGTTTCCTTGGGTGTCACGGGCCATTATGAGACCGTTGCCACCCTCGGCGCCGACAAAAAATCCGGCTTTGTAGACAGCGGGAAAGATGGCGACGCCCGCAGCATTCTTGAGGGCAGATAAAAAGACCAGTCTGTCTTCCCGGTTCTTGAGGATTTCGAGGGCCTTCAAGGAGTCGATCACGAGCCCGTCCGATGCCCGCACGGCTGAACTGGGCGAGATGGTCTCCGAGACTTTCGAGGTCAGGTCGTTGACGGTCGTACAGCCAGCCAGGATTAATATCGCGGCAACGACGGCCAGAAAGCATTTTTTAGCGCGCACGGTTCTCGCTCCTCGTGTCAGCAACTAATAATCTAGCGAGGGTGCCAGATCAATCGTAACCAAAGAGTTAAACGGGACTATTCGCCTTGTTGCAAAAGTTTGCCCCGGCGCCGCGTCACTTGGAACATCCAGAGTAATACGCCACTGCAGAGAAGAAAGTACACGACGTTGAGCGCAAGCGCACCGGCCAGGAGATCCCAGCGGAATATTTGATAAAAAAGGACCGCGCGAATGCCTTTGAAGACGTATGTGGAGGGTAACGTACAGGCGATGAGTTCGAGCCAGTCGGGCAGCACTTCCACTAGGTAATAACTACCGGTGACTGGGGCGATGAAAAAGACGCCAAGCCAGCATAAACTCTCCCCCGTTGTATGTAGTACCGGGTTTCCAAGGGATTTCAGGGGCTGCCGCGGCGTGTACGTAGATCGGACCCTGTCGCAGGCCCGGCTGTTCCCACCCAGGTATCGCGGCGTTGTCGCTCGATCAAAGCCTTGTAAAAATTTAACCGGGCAGCATGTTTTCCGTCCTAAGGCGCTGGAATTATTCTTCTTTTCCGCTGACTGAAGTGCTAGGGTCCGGCCTCACGGCCAGAGGGTAATGCTTAGACAAGGCAGATTATTGTGACAAAACGTATTCTCATCACCGGCGGTGCCGGATTTATTGGCTCCCATTTATGTGACAGGCTTGTGGCGGTGGGCCACGATGTTCTGTGTCTGGACAATTATTTCACCGGCAGAAAATCCAATGTTTCCGGGCTCATGGACGCGCAGAATTTTGAATTGATGCGCCATGACGTCACATTTCCGCTTTATGTCGAGGTGGACGAAATTTTCAATCTGGCGTGTCCGGCCTCGCCCGTTCACTATCAGCATGATCCCGTTCAAACGACGAAAACCAGCGTGCATGGGGCGATCAACATGCTCGGTTTGGCAAAACGGACCGGCGCTAAAATTCTTCAGGCGTCCACCAGCGAAGTGTATGGCGACCCGGAGGTTCATCCTCAGATTGAAGACTATTGGGGCAACGTCAATCCGATTGGCCCCCGGGGCTGCTACGACGAGGGCAAACGCTGCGCCGAGACGCTGTTTTTTGATTATCACCGCCAGCACGGCATGAACATTCGGGTAGCGCGCATCTTCAACACCTATGGCCCCCGCATGCACCCGAATGATGGGCGCGTCGTCTCCAACTTCATTGTCCAGGCGCTGAAAGGTGAGCCTATTACTCTTTATGGCAACGGCAGCCAGACCCGGTCTTTCTGCTATATCGATGATTTGGTGAGCGGGCTAATTGCTCTGATGGATGCGCCGGACGATGTGATCGGGCCCATCAACCTCGGCAATCCCATCGAATTCACCATCACCGAGCTGGCGCAGCAGGTCATCGCCATGACTGGGTCTTCTTCCCTGATCGAGGCCCACCCGTTACCTCAGGATGATCCCTTGCAGCGGTGTCCCGACATCGGCCGGGCGCAGAAGCTACTGGACTGGCAACCCGCAATTCCTCTTGGAGAGGGCCTCAAACGAACCATCGATTATTTCGCCCGGGTCATCTGATCAACTCCTGGCGACGCCCCTCTCTCAGTGACACAATACGAAACTTTGGTCTCATCGTAGACGCGCCCTGGGGCGCCCTCATCGCCACCGGCTCCCACTGCTGGTTCCTCTATCATATATCCGTCTCTGCCCTCACAGTGCCCGTGAATGAGCATAATTACTGCTTTTTGTGGCCCCTATTGTCGCGTTTGGTGGGGGCTGCGACGTATGACGCGGGGGCGGGGCCGTTGGGTGAAATGATCAAGGGCGCTCGGGTGTAAACCCTTTGTTAACCCATTTTAAACCAGTATGACCCATTGACGACCACCTTATCCCATGTTATCCCATTTTTTCCCAATATTAAACTCGCGTAATAGACAGGATGATAATGGGCGATTGGAAGCGTTCTCAGCGGGCTGCGGGCTCCGGTGACCGCTTCCCCTAGTGTGCTGAGGCGGGAATGGCTGCGTTAATTGGCAAGCACATCAACAAGATTGATAAAAAAGGGCGGGTGTCCGTGCCGAAGCCCTTTCGTGACGCCTTGGCAAATCAGGACTTCCAGGGGGTATACGCCTTCCCGTCGTTTAAGCACGCCGCCGTCGAAATCTGCGGTGATGCCTTCATTCAGCGGATCATCACCAGTCTTGATGATCTCGACTTGTTTTCGGACGATCAGGATGACCTTGCGTCGACCATCCTTGGAAATTCGCACCAGCTTTCCTACGACACCGAGGGCCGAATCAATTTGCCGCTGGATCTTTTGTCCCATGCCGGCATCGGCGCCCAGGCCTTGTTTGTCGGCCGTGGCACGCGGTGTCAGATCTGGGAGCCGACCGGGTATAATGTATACAACGCAAGCGCCTTTGAGCGCGCGCGAAACCGGGGGGCGACCCTCAGCCTGCGGGCGGCGGATGCCGGGGGGGAGAGCTCTTGAGCGGGCATATCCCCGTCATGCTAGAGGAGGTCGTGACGGTCCTCGAACCCCGCGACAACGGGCTATATGTAGACGGCACATTTGGCCGGGGCGGATACACTGAAGCCATTCTCAACGCCGCGGTCAATAAAGTTTTCGGGGTTGACCGTGACCCCGCGGCTATCAACTTTGGCGCTGAACTGTCGCAGCGCTATCAGGGGCGTCTGGAATTGCTGGAGGGCCGCTTTGGATGTCTAGAGTCTCTGATGGCCACTGCCAGCGTGGAGGCGGTTCAGGGGGTCGCGCTCGACCTCGGAGTCTCTTCGCTCCAATTGGATGAAGCCACGCGCGGATTTTCCTTCCGGTTCGATGCTCCTCTCGACATGCGCATGGGGCGGGACGGCCCCAATGCCGCGGACATTGTGAACAGCACCGGCGAGCGAGATCTTGCTGATCTCATTCACCAGCTCGGCGAAGAACGTCAGGCGCGCCGCATTGCCAAAGCCATTGTCGTAGCCCGCGCCGAGACGCCGATTCTAACAACATATCAGCTCGCTGCCATCGTGCGCGGCATTGTGCGCAAATCCAGGGACGGGATTGATCCTGCGACCCGGACCTTCATGGCGTTGCGCATCCGGGTCAATGACGAGCTTGGTGAATTAAGCCGGGGCCTGGCGGCGGCCGAAAATATACTTGCACCGGGCGGCCGGCTTGCCGTCGTCTCATTTCATTCCCTGGAGGACCGCATTGTGAAGGATTTCTTGAAATCCCGAAGTGGCCAGGGTGACCGAGGGTCCCGCCATCTGCCCGAGGTACCGGGTGCCGAGCGGCCCCCAAGTTTCCGGCTGATCAAGCGGGGGGTCTTTAAACCATCCGCCGGCGAGATGGCCCGTAATCCGCGGTCCCGTTCCGCCAAGCTGCGGGTCGCAGAGCGCACGGATGCGCCCTCCTGGGCATCGGCAGAGAGGCAGCTTCACTGATGCGTCAAACAACCGTTCTCACCATCCTGCTCGCTGCGGTCATGAGCGTTGCGCTGTTTTATTTGAATTTTGAAGTGACCGAACTGGAAGACGAACTGGACAGCCTCAACGAGAAGATTATTTCCGATCGAGAGACGATCCATGTTTTGAAGGCGGAATGGAGTCATCTCAATGACGTCAACCGGCTCAGAGACCTGGCGAAACGGTATTTGGAAATGCAGCCGACAGCTCCTGTCCAGGTCAAGCAGGCCGAGGATTTCTCAAATATCCATGTGATTGATGATCCGGATGGGGAAGGGTTGGAGCCCCGATGATCTTCGAGCGTATCCGCCATCCCTTTTCACCCACTGGCCAAAGTGGTGACGGTCCAGACGTGGAATTGCCGGATCGAATTGTGTTCGAGGGCGCCCGCAAGCAAGCCCTAGAGACGGGGCGAAACCGCCTCATGGTGACCGGCGTTCTGTTTGCCTTGGCTTTTGTCATGATTGGTGGCCGGGTTGTCGAGCTGACCCTTGTCAGCAACGATGTATCGGAACGCCCGCCCCGTCTGGCGAACACGGATACGACGTTGAATGTGCGGGCCGACATCACCGACCGAAATGGCATTCTTCTGGCCACCAGTCTGCCGACCGCCGCCCTGTACGCCAATCCACGTCACGTGCTGGATGTGGACGAGGCTGCGGGCAAACTCAGCCAGGTCCTGCCGGACATGACCGTGGAGAAAGCCCGAACGCTGTTGTCCTCGAATAAAACTTTCGTGTGGCTGCACCGTAATCTTACCCCCAAACTCCAGTTCGCTGTCAATGCATTGGGCATTCCCGGGCTTTATTTTCAACAAACCGAGCGCCGGGTCTATCCACACGGCCCGCTGGTGTCTCATGTCATCGGCATGACCAACATCGACGGCAAGGGCTTGTCTGGTGTCGAAGACTATTTCAACGGCCAGCTGAAAGGACAGCAGCAGCCGCTTCAGCTCTCACTCGACATTCGCATGCAGGCGGTTGTCCGGACGGAGCTCGCCACGGCGATGGAAAAGTTCTCGGCGATAGGGGGCGCCGGTATGGTGTTGGATGTTGAGACGGGGGAAGTGATTTCCATGGTGTCTTTGCCTGATTTCAATCCGAACAACCCGGTGTCCGCTGCCGGCATCGCGGGGTTCAACCGGGCGACGAAGGGAGTCTATGAAATGGGCTCCACGTTCAAGCTGTTCACTGCTGCCATGGCTCTGGATAGCGGCCGAGTGCGCTTGAAAGACCGCTATGACGCCACCAAACCCATTCGGATCTCCCGCTTCAAAATCTCCGACTATCACGCCAAGAATAAATGGATGACCGTGCCAGAAATTATCGTTCATTCCTCCAACATTGGATCGGCGAAAATGGCGCTTGATGTGGGCACGCCGGCGCAAAAAAAATATCTCAAAAATATGGGCATGCTCAGTCCGGCAGGCATTGAACTTCCCGAAGTCGGCTCCCCTTTGACGCCGGACCGGTGGCGGGACATCAACACCATGACCATTTCCTACGGTCACGGCATCGCTGTCAGTCCGCTTCAGTTGACGACCGGCGTGGCGGCTCTTGTAAATGACGGATATCTGCGAAACGCGACCCTTCTCAAATTGGACGATGATGAGCCGCCGGCTGGTATGCGCGTCATCAGCGCGAAGACGTCCAAGATTATGCGTCGGCTGATGCGCCTCGTGGTGCGCCGGGGCACCGGTAAAAATGCGGATGTCGAAGGGTATGTGATTGGGGGCAAAACAGGCACCGCCGACAAGCCCGGCGTAAGCAAGCGAGGCTATGGCGGCCGCCGCAAGATCTCGTCTTTTGTGTCTGCCTTCCCTATGACGGGACCGCGTTTTGTTGTGCTGGCCCTGCTGGATGAACCCAAGGGCATTCCAGAGTCTCTGGGCTATGCGACCGGCGGTTGGGTAGCGGCCCCGGTGGTCAAAAATATCGTCAGGCAAATCGCTCCGATGGCCGGGATAGAACCGTCGTCAGCGGTCGAGGCGGATCCCAAGCCCGGAGATGCGTTTTATATCGTTGCTGACCGGGAACGCGTGTCCAAACGGCGCTCAACGACCCGCAAGAAAAAACCAACTGTCGCCATGGTGCCGGGTTTGGAAACCGATTTTGACCGGCGGTTAAGCGACATATTGAAATCAACCAATGGGCCCAGAGGGCGAGCCGTTGCGGCTAACTGATTTAGTGGTGGGAAACCAATGGAACGATATGGAGATCACGGGACCGACTGATGCCGACATTACCGGGCTGACGGCGGATTCCCGCAACGTTCAGCCCGGCTTTCTGTTTGCCGCCTTCGACGGCGAGGCGGCGGATGGCCGTGCGTTTATCCCCGATGCCATCGCGCGGGGCGCGCGGGCGATCCTTGCGCCCAGAGGAACGCCGCGCCCGGAGAATAGCGGGGGTATCTCGTTTCTTGGGAGCGATCTTGCGCGCCGGGACTATGCCGTGATGACTGCCCGCTACTGGGGCGATCAGCCGGAAACCATCGCCGCTGTGACGGGGACAAATGGAAAATCGTCGGTCGCTGACTTTACGCGCCAGCTGTGGGATATCGCCGGCCGGTCGGCCGCGAGTTTGGGTACATTGGGGCTTGTCTCCCCGGCGGGTATTGAGAGCGGCGGTCTGACCACGCCTGATGCCGCTGCCCTAAGCCAAACCCTAGCCCACCTCGCCAAAGAGGGCGTTGATCATTTGGCCTTGGAAGCCTCCAGCCATGGACTGGATCAATCCCGTTTGGATGGTGTGGCTCTCTCCATTGCCGCGTTCACGAATTTGAGCCGGGATCATCTTGATTACCACGGGTCCATGGCGGCCTACGGGGCGGCAAAACGGCGCTTGTTCGCGGAACTGTTGCCGGCAGACGGCAAGGCTGTTTTGAACGCGGATGATTACGCGTACGAGGAGCTGAGGTCCGTGGCCGCAGAGAGAGGATGTTGGATCTATTCCTACGGCATAGAGGGCGACGACATTCGGCTCTTGAACGCTTCCGCCACGGCCTCCGGCCAGGAACTCCGCCTCGAGGTATGTGGTCGGTCCGACGATATTTTTCTGCCATTGATCGGGTCTTTTCAGATCTCCAATGCCCTATGTGCCCTCGGGATCGTTCTCGCGTCCGGGATCGAGGCGGCCACCGCGGTGACCGCCCTCGCCAGCCTGAGGGGTGTGCGAGGCCGCATGGAACTTGCGGGACGACACCGTAATGGCGCTGGTGTATATGTGGATTATGCTCACACCCCGGATGCACTCAGAGCCGCGCTCGCGGCCTTAAGGCCGCATGCAGAGGGGGAGCTCCATGTGGTCTTTGGATGCGGCGGAGACCGGGATCAAGGGAAGCGGCATGAAATGGGCGCCATCGCCCAGGAGATGGCAGATCAGCTGATTGTCACGGACGACAATCCGAGAGGCGAAAATCCGGCGGCGATCCGGCAAGCCATTTTGGCAGCCTGTCCGAGTGCGCTCGATGTGGAGGACCGGCAGGAGGCCATTCTGCGGGCGGTGTTGCAGTTGGCGCCTGGAGATCTCTTGCTGGTGGCGGGTAAAGGCCATGAGCAGGGCCAGATCGCCGGAGATCGTGTGGTTCCGTTTGACGATGTGAGCGTATGCCGGGATGCCTTGGCGGGAGCCGGCGGATGACGGATATGACGCCGCAAGCAACAGGTTTATGGAGCGCCGCAACAGCAGCTCAGGCCACCGGGGGTATATCGGCTGTCGATTGGGAAGCATTGGGAGTATCAATCGACAGCCGGACCCTTCAGAGCGGCGATCTTTTCGTGGCGCTCTCGGGGCCGAACTTTGACGGTCATGACTATGTTGTGAGAGCACTGGAAGGCGGCGCCGCCGCGGCACTTGTTGCCCGTCGACCCGAGGGGCTCGGAGACACGGCGCCGCTATTGGAAGTTGGTGATACGATGACCGGGCTTGAGCGGCTCGGCATCTATGGACGGCAGCGCACGCAGGCCCGGATCGTCGCGGTGACCGGCAGCGTCGGTAAAACCAGCGTTAAGGAGGCCCTTGCGCATATTCTTGGCGGTCAGGGCAGTGTCAGTTTTAGCCATGGTGGCCTGAATAATCATTTTGGCGTGCCCCTCAGTCTCGCGCGGCTGCCCGAGCGCGTTGAGTATGGAGTTTTCGAACTCGGTATGAACCATGCCGGTGAACTGACCCGGCTGTCACAAATGGTGCGTCCGCTTGTCGCGATTGTCACGACGGTGGAGCCCGCGCATCTTGAATTCTTCGATTCCGTTGACGATATTGCCCGTGCTAAAGCGGAAATTTTCGACGGTTTGGAGCCCGGGGGCACGGCGGTGCTTAACCGGGACAATGCCTATTTCGGTATATTGGCTGATGCCGCCCGGCACGCAGGTGCCGCGATTTTAACTTTTGGGGCGCACGCTGACAGCGATTTCCGGCTTGCCGACTGCGCGTTGAGCGCGAACGGTTCGACCGTGCGCTTGGCTTATGAGGGCCAAGAGCTCTCCTACGGCCTCAATGTCCCCGGGCGGCACTGTGTGCAGAACAGCCTGGCGATCATGGCGGCGCTGT
>NHHQ01000121.1 GCA_002170915.1 Rhodospirillaceae bacterium TMED167
GATGGGTGGTTCCGGTAATGATACGTTAGATGGCGGCGAAGGTTCGGACACGCTTACGGGTGGTTCCGGTAATGATACGTTAGATGGCGGACAGGGGTCAGATAATTTAGATGGCGGCGCTGGTAATGATACGGTCACCTTTGCTCTTGAAGGCGGTTCTGGAGGTATCGTTTTGGATCTCGAAACCGGCCAGGCAACAAATACCAATGGCGCTCCAGAAACGATCCTCAATTCTGAGAACGTGATCGCTAGCGAAAACAATGACACAATTTATGGCACCGATGAGAGAAATGATATCAATAGTCTCAACGGCGATGATACCATTTACGCTCGCGGCGGTGATGACATCGTCCAAGTCGGTCTTGGTAACCATTTGATTGATGGGGGTGATGGCGCGGATACAATTGATTTCAGCTCGATCAATGTGGGTGCCGACATTGACTTAACAACCGGCCTCGTCAGCAAGTCCGATACCACCTCAGACATCCTCATAAATGTCGAAAATATCATTGGGACCCAGGCCGATGATACGATCACAGGGGATGGCGAAGACAACCTTCTCTCCGGGGCAGAGGGGGATGATTTTATTGACGGGGGAGACGGCTTCGATACCGCTGTTTTCCAAGGGGACATGGATGGGTATGCGATCGACTTTGTTCTCGACACCGTCACCGATATTGATGCCATAGATGGGGACCACGGAACGGATACGTTGATCAATGTGGAGGTTCTCAGCTTCACCAACGGCGGCACAATCAGCTACCCAGTAGACACTGCGCTCGGTGTCGAAACACTCAGTGACGCTATAGTCGATGTTCCCCAAGTTGATGAGGTCGAGCTCCTGGGGGATGTTGATGAGGGTAACAGCTATGCCATCACGGTGAATGGCGAGACTGTGAGCTACACGGCCCAGGCTGGAGATAATCTGTCATCGGTCCGAACCGGCCTAGTTGATGCGATAAATGCGGATGATAGGTTGATGGCCTTGGTTGCTGCGCAGAGCTCAGCGGCGGCAGGCACCCTGGTTCTCACTGGTGTGATCGCCGGTATGGCTCTGACAACCGCAGCCATTGCCGCTAATGCCGGCATCCAGGATGACAACAGAGCTACCGTCGAAACGGTGAGCCCGCCTGCAGTACCGGCCCACCAGGTGACGGTGTTAACGGTCGAGGGAACGCCGGGAGCGGGCGACCATTATACCGTGACAATCGATGCCACGACATTCGGTCACCTGGTTGTCGAGGGCGAAGGTATTGAACACGTTCGTGACGCTTTGTTGGTGCAAATGGCCGGCCTCACGGTGGCAACAGCGGCTGCAGGCGCGGCAGACGGCGAAATAATCTTGCACGGTGTGCATCTCGGTGTTGGTTTCCAGGCGGGAGATACGCCCCAGGATACATCTGTCTCTAATACTGATGATGCAAACGATGTTGATGAGCCTCTCCTTGACGGTCCCGGGGATGATGTGCTCCTCGGTGGGTCCGGAGACGATACGCTGACCTATGTGTCCGGTGTCGATATTATGGACGGCGGTGTTGGGGTCGATGTGGCCAACTTTGAACAGCTGTCTGAGTCCCCGGTCGTTCTTGATCTCAGCAAAAATCAGTTTGTGATCGATGGCGATGTCTACCAAATCATTAATATTGAGAGCGTGCAGGGGTCCAATCAGTCTGACATCCTAACCGGCGATCAGGGGGACAATAGTCTTTATGGCCTCGATGGGGACGATATGCTTTTTGGAGGAGCGGGGACCGACCACCTATACGGTGGTTCCGGATCTGACGTCTATAAATTTTCTGCGCTTGAGGACATGGGCGTCGGGGAAGGGTCCCGCGATATTATCTTCGACTTTGATCCAGGAACGGACGTCACCTCAAATGATCTGATTGACCTAACAGGACTGGTTGGCTCAGAGTTCACCTTCCTCAACGAGGCTTTATTTACAAGTGATGGGACTGTTGCTCAAATCCGGGTCGAGCGGAGCGCAGCCTCGAGCCTGGTTGAAATCGATTTGGATAATGACGCTCAGGCCGATGCCCAGATAGAGTTGTCGGGGAACGACGGGGTGGGCCTGAACCAGGACGACTTCATTGTCGGTTAAAGAGCCGGCTCACGAACCGATTTAGTCACGCATTGAGGGCGATATTCCCCCAAGGCACCAAAAACAGATCTCAACTGCCTGTGGCGTCAAGCCCACCGGGATACTGGGACCGGTAAGCCCTAGCCCAGGCCCAGACCACGGAGGCGGCCTCTTATGCCGCTGTTTTTATGGTGATCTGTGCCGTGACGCCCAGCCAGAATTGGGTGCGCATCTGCAACGCGTCGATGCCGGCTTTCTCGGCCTCGGCGTGCCGGTCAGCGACGTCATCGCATAGCCTGCTTAGAAGCTGAAGCGCCAACTCGCTATGTCCAGGACTCTCTTCAGTCCCACCATCAACTTCGATATGGCGGGCAAGGTAATAGTCAAATGCGGGACAATCTAGGCTTTGCATTGCTTCTGAATTTCTCAGGCGCTGAAACATATCTGGAATGATCGATTCACGTCCATAGGCGAACGCGGCGCACACACTCCAGGGTTTGTTCGATTTGATTATATCAAATGTGTGCCGGACGAACCGGTCAATTGATACCGAAAGGCTAGCTTCGTTCAATGCTTGATCAACGCCCTTTTGGGCTACGGCGTCTAGGAAATTTTCGGCGCGGGCAGTATCTGCGCCTACTTCACGCATGGCCTCTAAATATAATTCAAAATGCGATAACGGTGTTTCACCGTCCGGACCATAATCGCTCTCTTCACACAGAACGATCTCGTTGATCATACGGGCTCCTTCGCGGTCCCGTGGTGGCAACCAAGCGTTGGGCGTGGGCGCCACCTCACGCTGTAGAGCTTTCACAAGAGACATGAAATCCCAGACGGCAAACACGTGATGTTCCATCAATGTTCTCAGGTCCACGAGGGATCGGATCGCATCTGGTTTGAAGATTGGCGACTTAAGAAGCTCGGATCGAGCACGATCGAGATCACTCATACTGGCATCTAACTTAATAAACTAGGCACTTAGACATAAGCTGAATTTAGGCAGAAAAAGTCCAATCGCAATAGTCGTAAACCGAGATTTCGCGAAAATAGAAATACATTGAACACCCGGAAATTTCAGGGCCAGCATCTCCCGCCATGGCGTCGAACCGCTTGATTGTCTCTGTTTATCGGGGCTGTGATATTTTCCCCGTTTTGGTCTCCCGTTGGGTAATGTAATAGCCGGCAGCGAAGATGATGACTGCGCCAATCCATGACCAGGCATCCAGGGTTTCAGCAAACAGAATGAAGCCCAGGGCGGCGGCAATTGGCAGTCGAAGAAAATCAAACGGCATGATGGCGCTTGCGTCGGCATTTTTGAAGGATCGCGCCTGGCAATAATGAGCCGACCAGCCTGACAACGCCATAATGCCAAGCGGGATTATATCCCCCCAGTCCGGTGTCACCCACAAAAAGATAACAGGAATGATGGTGATGGGAAGCATCAGTGCATTGAGCCAGAACACCGTGACACTGGCGTCATCGGTCCGGGTGAGAACTTTGACGCAGAGCCAAGCTGCTGCATAGAGCGCCGAAGAGAGGATTACCAACAAGATGGGCCAGCTCATCTCTGTAAAGCCCGGTCTGATGATCACAAGCGCACCTAAAAACCCGATTAAGGTTGCTGCGCCACGATGGCGGCCAATGGTTTCGTGAAGGATTAAACCAGCACCGATCGTTGTAAAAATCGGAATCAGAAATGTCAGAGCGATGACATCTGCCACCGAGGCCGCCGCAAGGGCGTAGTACAGAGCGGCCATCGCCGTGGTACCGAACAGGGCGCGGATAAAATGCATCGGCATTCGGGTGGTTTTTAATTTTTGAAAACCTTTCCGGCTCACCAAGGGTATAATGATGATCAGCCCAATTAGTGCCCGGACGAACACGACCTCAAACGCATCAAACTTACCGTCCAGATAACGCACAGAAACTGCCATGGTGGCAAAAGATAGTGCCGCCAAACACGCCCAAATGGCGCTCCGAAGAAACGGTGAGAGGGAGTGTACCGTAGACATAAACATGGTTTATGACGTGGATGGCCATCTCTCGCAATGCCCGTGCGGCCTCAGCGGGACAGGCAAAATCCAGGCCCCCGGGGCGCCTGGCGCGCCAACCGCAGGCCAATCCAAAAATGGGTCATTGGTATTGGGAAGTTTAAAAGCCTAAGGACTGGAGAAAGGTGCGGCACTAAACTTTGATCTTTCCATGTCTAGCGATTGACGGCTCGCGTTAATTTTCTAAAAATGTCCGCCGAACAAGCAGAGATGGAAAAAATTAGGATGAGCAGGGCCAAAATATCGGCTGATGAAAGTCGGCGATGGCGCGAGGATGGCGTTACTTGTCTGCGGGGAGTTTTTGATCAAAGTTGGATGGAAATTCTGGAAACTGGTTTCGAGAATGCCCTTAACAATCCTAGTGTCCTGTCAAAGGATTATGCAAGAGACGGCAAAGGAAGTTTTTTCACCGACCATGGCATGCATCGCCGGGTCGACGAGTTGCATGACTTTATTTTCAAATCGCCTGCCGCTGAGATTGCTGCCAGTTTGATGGCATCTGATGCAGTGAATTTGATTGATGATCACCTACTACTTAAAGAACCCGGAACGGATAATCTGACCTATTGGCATCAAGACCAACCCTATTTTAATTTTGCCGGAGAAGATTTTGTATCTCTCTGGATTCCAATCGACCAAGTCGACGAAAACAACGGGACGATGAAATTTGTTAGGGGCTCGCACCTCTGGGGGAAACAATTTCACCCGGTGCGGATAGGGCTTGGCGAGATTGTCGAAGAAGCTGAGAACTTTGATGGTCTCGCACCAGACATTGATGGCCATCCTGATGACTATGACATTCTCTCTTGGAATTTAACACCGGGCGATTGTTTTGCCTTTCATGGCAAAATGCTCCACGCGGCTTTTGCCAATTCGACAGGCCATAAACGCCGCCGTGCTCTCTCATTGCGGCTGACTGGTAATGATATTGTCTGGCATCTTAACAGCTATGCACCAACTGAGAGGGATCAGCCAAATTTGTTGCAAGGGGGGCCAATAACGTGCGACGAATACCCGGAAATTTGGCCTTAGCTGGCCGTGTTAGCGCTTGTTGTGGAAAATAATTGGAAACTTGCGGTGCCCTCAGAGTAACGAACCCTGATAAGGCCACAGATTGGGGGTTCTTTGCCAGACCATTGTTAAGATGAGAGGGTGTAAAATGGTGCCGCTGGAGAGAATTGAACTCTCGGCCTCACCCTTCTGCGGTTGTGACTTTTCAGCCTGCGAGCGACGCTCGTTTTAACCGTTGGACTTTCTCTTAGCCATAGAACTCTCATTCCGTAGGCCCCCACCGTCAAGTCTCTGCACGTTCCCCAGTTGGGGCTTCGCTCAGGATTGGCTTAGACGATTGTCGTTAGCTTTCCCTGAGTTTGATGGGTGTTCATCTCAGCCTTTCGGCTGGGAGAGGCAATAATTACCAAGGGTGCGCTCTACCCCTGAGCTACAGCGGCACACCGTTGCTTTATATTCTATATTCGCGGTCACGCAACAGCTTTGTAACGGCTAGCAAATCGGCATCATTATTTTTTCAAACCAGAAAGTGCGCCTCGTCCCACACTTCCCGTCATTTAAGGTTATTTTGAGACATAAAAGTAATCAACACCATTGGGTAGAAACGGTTGAAAACTTCTCCATTGCTGCGAACTGCCTTGGTAAAGTTTTTGTCTCACTCGTACGCTAACTGCTATGCATGCTCCTATTGCATTATTATAAGTTGATAATCACCCTTGTCCTCAATCTAAATCGAGGTGAAAACCGCTCCACAACACTTTCCCAGAAGAGCAAGATAGCTTACCAAGATCAACTGTCCTTCAAAGAACGATCAAAAGTATATTTGACATGACAAACGGCCCGCCAAAAACACAGCCTGCTGAAACTGGAAAAAAAGAGGATCAGGCCGCCCAAAAAGAGGAGCGACTGGCTCGAGCGTTGCGTGAGAACCTAAAACGCCGCAAGGCACTTACAGAGAAGGTCCCCAAACGGGGTGATGCGTCGTAATCTCATGTGGTCGAGGCGTGACGGGTACAGGTCGGAACATCATACAAAAGCCCTAATTCAAATGCCTTGTGAAGGCGCTCCCTAGAACAAAAGGACATTCATGGACCGAATTCGCATACGGGGCGGCAAACCACTGGTTGGTACCATTCCGATCGGGGGGGCTAAAAACGCTGCGCTTCCCCTGCTCGCAGCGTCTTTGCTGACATCAAAGACGCTGCGTTTAACCAATCTGCCCCATCTGGCCGATATTACAACCATGGTGCACCTGCTGGCCGAGCTTGGCGTCAGTGTGAGCATGGACGGAGAAGAGCTAGACACCGGGCATGTTGGCCAGGCGCTCTCCCTTTCGGCTGTCGAACCCCAAGATAAAACGGCTCCATATGATCTTGTGAGGCGGATGAGGGCGTCAGTCCTCGTGCTGGGTCCTCTGTTGGCGCGCTGGGGGGAGGCCAGGGTTTCGTTGCCCGGTGGTTGCGCCATCGGAACGCGCCCCGTGGATTTACACTTGGTTGCTTTTAAGGCACTCGGCGCCGAAATTGAGCTGGAAGAGGGCTATATCCGGGCTGTCGCTCGCCGGGGCCTTAAGGGCAACAAGGTGCATTTTCCATCGGTTTCTGTGGGGGCAACGGAGAACGCACTGATGGCAGCAGTTTTGGCGGACGGTGAAACTGTCATTTCGAACGCGGCTAGGGAGCCAGAGGTCGGTGATCTTGCCTGTTGTCTAATTGCCATGGGAGCAAAAATTTCAGGTGTGGGCACGGATACCCTAACCGTGAGTGGTGTTACTCAATTGGACGGGGCGGAACATCGCGTTATTCCAGACCGCATCGAGACCGGAAGCTATGCCGTTGCCGCTGCCATCACCGGGGGAGATATTCTTCTTGAGGGCAGCCAGATGGAGTTGATCGGGGCGGTCTCAGACACGCTGTTTAAGGCCGGCGTGGAGGTCACCGAAGAGCGGGTTGGCATTCGCGTTCGGCGCTACGCAGAACATACACTGGGAACGGACGTCATGACTGATCCCTATCCTGGATTTCCAACCGACATGCAGGCGCAATTGATGGCCCTNCTATCGNTNTCGNAAGGTGCCTCNATGGTCACNGAGTCNATATTTGAAAATCGCTTTATGCATGTGCCGGAGTTGTGCCGCATGGGCGCAGACATCAATGTTCACGGATCTTCAGCAATCATCCGGGGGGTCCCGGAGTTATCCGGTGCGCCGTTGATGGCGACCGATTTGAGAGCATCCGTGTCCCTTATNCTAGCGGGCCTGGCCGCAAAGGGAGAGACCATCGTCAATCGGGTGTATCATCTGGACCGCGGCTATGAGCGCGTAGAAGAGAAGCTCGCGGCCTGTGGCGCCGATATCGAACGAATTGACGAGGGCNAGAGTNAAGGAACGAAATTGGCTTCGGGAGCAAAATGTCACGTAAAGTTCAGTCCATCGACGCCCTGGGGATGGATGCTCTGGCCTTCTCGCTGAAAACCCGTTAATNGATCCTCTTTTTGCCCCGGAANTGGAGTAAACGCNTGTTGGCCAATGATAAACTTATCCTTGCGCTTCCTAAAGGGCGTATTTTNAAAGACGTGATGCCGCTTGTNACTAAGGCTGGTATCGAACCGGAGTCCGCGTTCAATGACCCTGNCGCACGTCAACTGAGCTTTGCCACCAACGATCCAGGACTCGAAGTCATCCGCGTGCGCAGCATTGATATGGCGACGCTTCTTTCGTTTGGCGCAGCCCATTTTGGTGTGGCCGGCGCGGATGTCCTGATGGAGTTCGATTCCCGAGAAATTTATGCGCCGCTGGACTTGAAAGTTGGGTATTGCCGGATAGTCGTGGCTCAACCCGAGGACCCCGACCAGGAGGACAATCCCACCCGTTGGAGCCATATACGTGTTGCGACAAAGTATCCAGAGATTACTAAACGTCATTTCGCTGAGAGAGGGGTCCAGGCGGAATGCATCAAGTTGAACGGTGCCATTGAAATCGCACCGTCGCTTGGACTTTGCCGCCGCATTGTGGACCTCGTTTCGACCGGCTCTACCTTGAAGGCAAACGGCCTTATCGAGGTCGAGGANATCGCCACCATTACGTCACGGCTGGCGGTCAATCGAACGGCGATGAAAACCAGGCCTACGGAATTAACCGGTTGGATCGAACGCTTTCGAGAGGCTGTCCATGACCTTCCGGGCTGACACACGGACTCCGGACTTTAATGACCAGCTGAGGGCATTCCTGGACCAGAAACGAGAGAGCGTGGCGGATGTGTCCGGCGTAGTCTTGTCGATCATTGAGCGGGTTCGAGCCGAGGGCGATACGGCCCTGTTTGATCTGACAAAAGAACTCGACGGTCATGACATTAACGCAGACACAATCCGGGTCAGCCAGTCTGAAATTGAAGAAGCCCTCAGGGCCTGTAAAGGTGAAACGCTCGACGCGCTGGCATTGGCGGCCGCCCGGATCCGTACTTTTCATGAAAAACAGGTGCCGTCTGATCTTGAATATACCGACGATGCAGGGGTCAAGTTGGGCTATCGATGGTCACCTGTCCAGGCCGCTGGGCTTTATGTGCCCGGCGGCACGGCAGCCTATCCGTCATCTGTGCTGATGAATGCCCTTCCGGCGAAGGCAGCGGGTGTCGATCGTCTTGCCATGGTGGTGCCAGCATCGGGTGGTGCCCTCAATCCGTATATTCTTGGGGCTGCCCATATTGCTGGCGTCAGTGAAATTTACCGGATTGGCGGGGCGCAGGCCGTCGCTGCATTGGCCTATGGAACCGCGAGTGTGGCGCCGGTGAATGTCATCGTGGGCCCCGGTAATGTCTATGTGGCAACAGCTAAACGGCATGTCTACGGTCAAGTGGGTATTGATATGATCGCGGGGCCTTCCGAAATTTTAGTGGTGGCGGATGGCCAGAATAATCCAGACTGGATTGCCGCCGATCTCCTCTCGCAAGCTGAGCACGACACCAATGCCCAATCCATCTTAATCACAGACGATGCCGCTTTTGCCGACGCTGTTTGTACGGCTGTTGAAAGACATTTAAAGGCATTATCGCGTGCGGATATAGCGCGGAAAAGCTGGGCGACATTTGGGGCGGTCATCGTTGTGGGGCATATGAACGAAGCGCTTGCCATCATAGATGACATTGCTCCGGAGCATCTTGAACTCGCTGTGGAAGTCCCTGAGGCCTTAGCGGATAAAATCCATAATGCGGGCGCCATATTTTTGGGCCGGTATACGCCCGAGGCCCTCGGTGATTATGTTGCTGGGCCCAATCACGTGCTGCCGACCGACAGTAGCGCCAAGTTTTCGTCGGGTCTTGGCGTCTTTAATTTTATGAAAAGAACATCCTTGATTGGCGCGTCTCCGGAGTCTCTTAGAGAAATTGGGCCGGCGGCAGTGACATTAGCCGAAACGGAGGGGCTCGACGCGCATGCAGCGTCTGTATTGATCAGGTTGGAGCCGAACTCGGATGAATAGCCAGCATGGACGAACAGAAGCGCATTGTTAATGTCTTTTTGGATCATCGAACCGTGGTGCGCCGACAGCCGGAGGTCGACCATGATCGCGCCGTCGCCATTTTCGATCTGCTGGAAGAGAACTTCTTTGATCTCGTTGGTGGGCTGGATGGGCCCTATAATCTTCACCTCAGCGTAGAGGAAAACCGGCTTCTTTTTGGCGTTTGCGATGAAACTGATTATCCTGTGACGAATTTTAGCCTGCCCATTTCTAATTTCAGATCCATCGTCAAAGACTATTTCGTGATCTGCGACAGCTATTACGATGCCATTAAAGTCGCGACCCCATCCCGGATCGAGGCCATCGATATGGGGCGCAGGGGACTTCATAACGAGGGGTCGCAGGTGCTTCAAGACAGACTGGCGCCTTATGTTAAGATTGATTTTGATACGGCTCGGCGCTTGTTCACGCTTATCTGCGTCTTACATCAGCGTTGAAGAAATATGGCTGATCAACCGACATCCGTCTTATTCGCCTGCACATTCAACACCGTGCGCTCGCCCATGGCAGAAGGTATTCTTAAATGGCTTCATGGTGACCGGATATATGTGGATTCCGTCGGCGTGCGGGCCGGCGAATTAAATGGGTTTATGGTTGCGGTCATGGGGGAGGTGGATATCAATCTGTCCGCGCACCAAACCAAGACATTTCAGGTTCTGAATGACACATCTTTTGACCTGGTCGTGTCACTTTCTCCCGAGGCCCAGCATTCGGCAGTGGAACTGACCCGTTGGATGGCATGTGACGTTGAATACTGGCCGACTATTAACCCTGATATATTCTCCGGCACCCGTGATCAGATGATTGAGCAATATCGTGGCCTGAGAGATGAGCTCATTGAAAAAATTGCGGACAGATTTTCGCCTTGATCATGAAAATAGGGCGAAAAAGCTTGATTTATAATGCCATTCCCATCAGGTTTGGCTCGACTTGTGCCAAAAAAGGATGATCCATGGCGAAAGAAGAACTATTAGAATTTGAAGGAACCGTGAAGGAATTGCTTCCGAACGCGATGTTTCGCGTGAAGCTGGACAATGAGCATGAAATTCTCGCCCATACAGCCGGTAAGATGAGAAAACACCGGATCCGGGTTCTGGCAGGTGATCGTGTGAATGTCGAAATGACTCCTTATGACCTTACCAAGGGCCGCATAACTTTCAGGTTCAAATAGGTTCTGTACGTCGGTCGCTGGATCACTGACCGATGATTGACCTTACCCCCCCCCGTTTGGTGCTGGCCTCGGCCTCGCAGCGTCGTCTCGACCTTCTTAAACAGATTGGTGTCGTCCCGGATAAAATCGTTCCGGCAGATATTGATGAAGAACCCGCCAAACAGGAGCTTCCCTCCCCCTTGGTGGAACGGCTCGCCCGGTCCAAGGCGGAGGTGGTCCATGGCATGGAAACCGGAAGTTTGATCCTCGCCGCAGATACCGTGGTGGCTTGCGGCAGACGCGTTTTGGGTAAGCCTAAGGATGCCGGCGAAGCGGAAAAATACCTAACTCTGTTATCAGGGCGGCGGCATCGCGTCTTTGGCGGCGTATGTGTGATTGATGGGAAGGCTGTTTGCCGGACCCGGGTGGCTATGACGACCGTGCAGTTTAAGTCCCTTACCGCGCAGGAAATGCGTGCCTATCTGGAAAGCGGAGAGTGGCACGACAAAGCGGGGGCCTACGCCATTCAAGGGGTCGCCGGCTGCTTCGTTAAAAGGCTCTCTGGATCCTATCCAAATGTTGTTGGACTGCCACTTTATGAGACGGTTAATCTGTTGCGGGCGGCTGGCCACCCTATCTCATGAACAGCGAGATATTCGTCCGGGCGGGGCCAGGTGAAACACGGTATGCTATGACAGTTCAGGGCGTTATTACTCGCCAATTTATTCACCGGGCGGAGGCGGCGGCCTCTGCCGGGGCCGTGTACAGAGGCCGAATCATTAAGATTCACCCCGGCCTCAATGCAGCATTTGTCGATCTGGGATTAGAGAAAGAGGGGTTTCTCCCAGCCGCCGATGCACAGNTCTTCGATCCGGCGAAAGAGGAACCCAAGCGGATTTCAGGCCTTTTTTCTGAAGGACAAACCATTTTGGTCCAAATTCAAAGAGAGGGATATGAAGACAAANGTCCGCGCCTCACCACAAGAATAAATATGGCGTCTCATCACCTTGTATTGACCCCCCTACAACCGGGAATTTACCTTTCCAAGAAAATNAGCGGNGAGAATGATCGGGNCCGTTTACAAGAATTGTTGTCCGATAAATTACCGCTGGATTGCGGGGTCATCGTTCGAACCGGTGCGCGAGAGGCTGACGTCGAACATTTATTAAAAGAACTCGGTCAATTGAGCCGGAACTGGTCGGCCGCTTTTGACGCTGACACCACCCCCGGCAAACCGTCCCTGCTCATGGATCCTCCGTCGCCCCTCGAGCATTTGCTCGCAGCAACCAGCGGAATTTGTGATAAAATAGTGACAAACACCAAGGGCATGCAACGGTCGCTGTCAGATATTGTTGAAAATCTCTATCCCGCACAGGTTGGTAAAGTGACGACCTATGATGGACCGGGAGATATCTATGAGAACTATGACCTCTTGGACCAATGGGCGGCACTTTATGAGCGTAAGGTTTTTCTGCCGTCTGGCGGCCGAATTCTCATTNATGAAGCGGCCGCGGTCACAGCCATCGATGTGGATAGCGGCGGCGGATCAACGTCACGCCGGGGAGAAGCCTTCGCGCTCGCCACGAATCTTGAAGCGGCCGCGGAAATCGGCCGGCAACTGCAATTGAGGGAATTGGCGGGACAGATCGTTATTGATTTTCTACCGTTAAGGCGCACCGAAAACCAAAACAGTGTGAAGACGATTTTGACTCAGTCGATGGGAAGCGGGGTCCGCGATGTACGCGTTTTCGGTTTTTCGGCAATGGGTCTGTTTGAATTGACGCGCCGCCGCCGCTGGAAAAGCTTTCATGATCTCAATCTGGTCCCGGGTTCCTCGGCGCGTCAGCCTATAAGTCTCGCCTACGACATCCTCTACCGCCTGAAGCATGAAAAACGCGTTCAACCTGCCCGCGCCGTGTGTGTCCGATGTGCATCTGCTGTTGCCTCCCTTCTGCGCCAGGGCAAACTGGCNCCCTATTTGGCGGATATTGAAAAACAATTTGTCTCCTCCGTTGAGTTTCAAACAGAATCGCGACATGATTTAAGTACCTACGAACTGTTGGTGACAAGCTGACCTGTGAGATACGGAATGACTGAAAATATCGTCGATCTTGAAGCAGCAAAGGCACGGCAATGCTTAAAACGAAAAAAATGTCCGACCTGCGGTGCTCCGTCCGAGGTCAAACATCAGCCTTTTTGTTCGGTCCGCTGTTGCCAGCTAGATTTGGGCCGCTGGCTCAACGAAGACTACCGGGTGCCGGTGATTGATTATGACGATATGAGTGAAACACCCCTGGAGGGTGAGGATTAGCCTATTGTACCGTTTCGGTCTGAGCCCGTCNTGAGAACAATGGGCTAAGAAGCCAGGCGGATTGACTGGCGAAGGGGGAGGATGAGAGAGCATGGCCCTAATGACAAAACCAGCACCTGGCTATCAGAGGGCTCCTGATTACCGGGTTGACATAGAGCCCTGTNCCCGGCGGGTCAGGGTGCAATTTGGAAGAAACCTGATGGCCGACTCGACAAATGTTCTTGTGATGCTCGAGACCGATCGGGTGCCGGTTTACTATTTCCCCCGTAACGATCTGATTTGGGAAAATTTACAGGCGTCAGAGTTGACGACCTATTGTCCTTTTAAAGGCGCTGCGTCTTATTGGTCTGTTAACGTCGGCGGAACCCCCATCGACGATGCGGTCTGGAGTTATGAGGACCCATTCCACGAAGCCTTGTTGATCAAAGACCATATGGCCTTTTACTGGCATAAGGCGGACCATTGGTATGAAGAAGATGAAGAAATCTTTGTACACCCTCGCGACCCTCATAAAAGAGTGGACGCAATCCAGAGCAAACGGCCGGTTAAAGTGATTTTAGGCGGTGAAACTGTCGCGGAGTCGACGAACGCCGTGTATCTCTTCGAAACGGGCATGCCTACACGTTATTATATGCCAGCGTCGGATGTGCGTCTGGATTTTCTTATAAAATCCGATGCATCGACCCGGTGTCCCTATAAAGGGGTCGCAGATTATTGGTCCGCCGATATCAACGGAACCGTGTTTGAGGATATAGCATGGCGTTATCCCGATCCCCTTTCGGAATGTGCCAAGATCGAGGGCCTATATTGTTTTTANAATGAAAATGTGGACGGACTCCTGATCGATGGAGTCCCAGTAGTCCGGCCCGAGACCAAATGGAGCAGGTGATATTTCCGTGAGATAACCGAGAGGTTGGAGAATATTCCTAGAGCATAGATCCAGAGCTTATCTCATTCCGATGGCGAGACGTTGATTGGCTGATAGCGGAACAGCCTTGCCGCGATGGTCGGCGCTACAGATCGGGTACGGTGAGAGGTTTCGCGTCGCCCGCCCGGGACAACGGAGCGGCTGTCTTGGTCTGAAGATCATCGAATGTCATCTCTTCGATCCATTCTTTGACGACCAGGCCGGACCCCGTGACATCAATGACAGCAAGATCCGTATAAATTCTCGAGACTGACCTGGCACCGGTCAGGGGATAGGTGCATTGCTCCAATATTTTCGGCTCACCGGATTTTGTGCAGTGTTCGGTCATGGCAAACACCTGTTTTGCACCAACGGCCAGGTCCATCGCACCACCGACACCCGGTGGTTTGGCGTTGTTCAGGGTCGCCCAGTTGGCCAAGTCTCCTGTTTGCGAAATTTGGAATGCCCCCAAAACGCAGATATCCAGGTGTCCGCCCCGAATCATTGCAAAGGAGTCCGTGTGACTGAAATAACTACCGCCGTCCAACAATGTCACCGGTTTCTTGCCTGCGTTGATGAGGTCCCCATCTTCTTGGNTCTCTTCCGGAACGGGGCCCATACCAAGCAAGCCGTTTTCACTGTGAATGATAAT
Organism: Rhodospirillaceae bacterium TMED167; assembly: GCA_002170915.1. The sequence goes on from NHHQ01000121.1 coordinate 14,676, forward strand.
TTCGCGGCCTTCGGGNAGGTAGTTGGCNACCAGTTCGGGCATGCCNATCCCCAAGTTGACGAAGCTGCCGTCGTNTATGTCCTGCGCAATGCGCCAAGCGATTTGCGGGCGCGTCAGTTTACCGCTCATGACCGGCCTCCTTCCTCGACAACCCGGTTTACGAAGATGCCAGGTGTGACCACCAGTTCTGGGCTGATCTTCCCCAATTCCACGATTTGCCGCACTTGGGCGACAGTAAGGTCTGCTGCCATGGCCATTGTCGGGCCGAAATTACGGGCTGATTTATTGTATGTGAGATTACCCCACCGGTCCGCCAAGTCCGCTTTAATCAATGCAACATCGCCTTTTAACGGGTGTTCGAGGACATGGAGCTTTCCGTCTATTTCCCGTGTTTCCTTGCCTTTAGCGAGAAGGGTCCCGGCTGATGTGGGCGTATAAAATCCCCCGATACCCGCCCCAGCGGCCCGCATGCGTTCACTGAGGGTTCCTTGCGGCACGACCTCAAGATCAATTTTCCCTTGGTCATAGAGTTCTTCGAAAATGATGGAGCCTGAGCTCCTCGGATAGGAGCAAATAATTTTTTTTATACGCCCCGCTTTCATGAGAGCTGCGAGCCCGAAGTCACCTTCACCTGCATTGTTTGACACGATCGTCAGATCGGTCGCACCTTGATCAATGAGGGCCTCTAGAAGCGGAATGGGAGAGCCGGCATTGCCGAACCCGCCCACGAGGATAACCGACCCATCTCTGATTCCTAAGAGCGCGTCTTCAATCGATGGAATACGTTTATCGATCATTGTGGTGTCCGGAGAAAAAAGCCAAAACTACGAGGCTTACTGCTTAGAATGCGCGATCCAATTGGTCAAATATCAATTCGGCGCCTGACAGGTTTTAGCTCTGGTTGTCCTATCTCTTAATTCGAAGCGCCGAGCAGTTAAACTACTCGTTTTAGCTGAAAATCATACCATTTCAGGTCGGTTAGATTGGTTGAATGGTCGGTTGTAATAGCCGTTACAGAGGACTTGTCCCTACGCCCGTAGACAGTTATCTGGCGGTATTTTAATTGAAATCAAGCTGTTTAGAAACATTAAAACAGCGGCCACGACACCTTAAAAAAAGTAATTTCCAAACGTATAAAATCAGTTGAAATGGCGCAAAAGTGGCTATTGATGACATTCAGGTTCAGTAATATTGACTTGCATTTCTGCCCTAGGTCGTCTTCCAAGACTTTAAGGCAATCCACCAAGGTCACAAAAATCTTTTCTACATATCCTTTGATATTGAATATGGAGATGCTGGAGCCTGGTTTTGAATGTCTGCGACAAATTTCTTGCTTTGATTGTTGCCGACCAGTAACAGGCATTTGAAGACCAAGCGTTACTGTAGGAGAGCTGGGCATGATAAATGCGGCAATTATCGGTTTGGGCTGGTGGGGACAGCATATTGTCTCCACACTCCAAAATAAGAGCGAAAAAATGCGATTTGTGCGTGCTATTGATCTTAATCTGGCGGCATCCCAGCAAATTGCGGAACAGTATTCCCTAAGATTTTCCTCCGATCTCAGGGATGCTCTGGACGACGAGGAGGTTGAGGCCGTTGTTTTGGCCACGCCCCACAGCATGCACGAAGACCAAATCCTGGCCGCTGCGGGTGCTGGAAAGCACGTGTTTTGCGAGAAGCCGCTTGCGCTGACCCGGGAGAGCGCGGAAATGTCCGTTGCAGCATGTGACGCCGCCGGCGTTGTTCTGGGACTAGGGCACGAGCGGCGATTTGAACCGGCCATGCTCGAGATTAAGGATCTGGTGAAATCGGGCAGCCTCGGTGACATTATGCATGTGGAGGCAAACTTTTCGCATGACAAGCTTGCAAATTTACCTGCAGACAATTGGCGCGTTTCCAGCACGGAAAGCCCGGCTGCGGGGATGACGGCGACGGGCATTCACCTGACGGATGCTTACATGACCATGTTTGGCCCTGTAGAGGAGGTATATGCGCACACCGCCCGGCGGAATCCGGCGAACCTAAACGGGGATGTTCTCTCCTTTCATGTGCGATTTAAAAGCGGCGCGACCGCTTTTTTCAATTCGGTTCTGGAGACGCCGATTTATCTCCGCTATTGCGTTTTTGGGTCAAAGGCCTGGGCAGAAGCAATGGACTACCATCATCCGTCAGAGCCGGGACCAACACGGTTTTCTGTGAGCCGAGAAGAGGGTAAAATTGAAACCCGGATGATGGACTGGGAAGATACCGTCCGGCTTAATTTTGATGCGTTTGCAGACGCCTGCCTTGGTGGCGCCCCGTATCCGTTTACTAACGAAGAAAAAATCCAGAATATCGCGCTCTTCGAAGCTATCTGCCAATCCGCCGAGAGCGGTCAGCCGGTAAGCATAAGATAGCGCCCCCCGGTGCGCCGATGATCCTCCTGGATCATGTGTCCTTGCGTCCTTTTGAAAAGCCTCTAAGAAAGAACCATGCTTAAGCGCAAACAAATTCAGAGGTTACAATCAAACATCGGGGGCCGCGTGCTTACCCCAGACGACGCTTCCTTTCATGCGATTGGTCCGGTACGGGCCTCTGGCAATGCGGAACAGCTGCACCAGACTGCTCAAATTATTGTCCGGCCTTATGATGGCGAAGATGTGGTGGCCTCTCTCCGCTTTGCCCAGGAGGTGAACATCGATGTGGCCGTTATTGGCGGCGGAGGGCACCCGGCTAAGTTGGCAGCGGTTGACGATGGCCTGCTCCTGGACATGTCGACCCAGAAAAGCATTCAGGTGAACCCGATGGATCAATGGGCGATCACCCAGACCGGAGTGACTTGGCGGGAATTTGATCAAGTCACTCAGGCGTTTGGCCTGGCGTGCACGGGGGCGTCTGTTCCCGACGTGGGCATCGCCGGTCAGACATTGAGTGGCGGTATCGGCTGGCTCCACCGCAGCCAGGGATTAACCTGTGATCATGTTATCTCAGCCGAATTGGCCACCGCTGATGGGGCTCTGATTAATGTGAGCGAAGAGGAAAATCCCGAACTGCTGTGGGCGCTGAGAGGGGCCGGCCGGCACTTTGGCGTAGTGACGTCCATAGCCTACCAGTTGCCATCTCTGAGCCCCGAGGTGCTGGGAGGATATGTAACCTATCCACTAGATAAGCTGGGAGATCTCGCGGCGCATCATCGCGCGCTTTCCGGCGATTTCCCCGAGACACTCAGCACGTGGCTTATCGCGGGACGTGACCAAACGGGCGGGGGCGTCTGCCACCTTGCCATATTTTATGCAGGCAACCCGGACGACGGCGAAACGTGGCACAGGAACCTTATCTCATTTTCTCCGCCGATCGCGGACACCGTGAAGCTGACTACTTATTTGGCCTGGCAGGGACATTCGGCGCTGGGGCCGGTTTCCGCTGTGGCACGGTGCTGGCACGCTGTGGACCTCGAAACATTTCCGTCTGGAACCGTTGAACTCGTTCAATCCAGTCTTTCTGATGCGCCCACGCCCGACTGCCGGATATGTGTGATCCATCTCGGCGGCGTCCTTCTGCAAAGGGCCGACGAACTGTCGGCCGTTGGGCCGGTGCAGGCTGAAAACAGGATTATCATCCTGGGGGATGGTCAGGCGGCGGAAGAGGCTGATCTGTGCATAAACTGGGCCGACCAGGTC
>NHHQ01000122.1 GCA_002170915.1 Rhodospirillaceae bacterium TMED167
CATTGCTCTGAGGATCGATTCCGCGCATGCCAGCAATAAAAATAAAATCTCCGGCCCGCGTGCCCACCGACCAGGTTCCCGTCGGCTCAATAGCGCCGTCTGGGGAGAGAATTTTAAAAAAATTTGACATCAGGCCTCCAGCACCTCTCTCTGCTCGCATCTAACCAACTCGAGGGAATTTAGCCCCTAAATCGACGATGTCTCCATGGTCGCAACAAGGCTGATTGTTACAAAACCGATGGCCAAAGGATCGATGACGTTTTTTTTAGCGCCATTTTAGCAATCTTTCCAGGCATCGCGGATAATGAAAGGCCAGGGCGAGCCTTCGCTGCCCTTTTCGAGAACGAAATCAATAACTGCTGGTTCGCTTTTCCCAGCCGCTTCCGTCAAACTGTTTCGCAAGCCCGCTACATCCGTCACTTGATAGGCTCCCACACCGTATGCTTTCGCCAGAGCCAGAAAATCCGGGTTTTCCAAATCCGCTCCGATTACCCGGCCACCATATCGGGTTTCTTGATCCCGGCGTACATTGCCGTAGGCTGAATTGTTGAACACAATCGTAATCACATTGATACTGAATTGTTTGGCCGTTGCCAGATCTTGCAGGCCGAATTGAAAGCCCCCATCACCTGTCAGACAGATCACCATTTTTCCGGGGTTGGCGACTTTGACACCGAGGGCCGTCAAGAATCCATACCCCAGGCCATCCTGGTGGCCGCAGGTCACATAGGTCCTGGGCGCATATACTGGAAAGCCCACCTGAGACGTAAAGCCCACCTGGGTCATCTCGCCCGTCACAAAACCATCCGCTGGCAAAATGTCGCGAACGGTATCAAGAATGTCCATCTGGGGCTGCACGGCGATAATTTCTCCACGCACCTTGGCTTTGGCAGCTGCGATTTTTGCGCTCCTGTCCTCGAAATTGACGCCCCGTGCCGCTAGCGCCACCGCCAACGCTTTTGTGGTGGGTTTGGCGTCTCCGACCATGCCTGCATCCGGCGGCCAATAATCCATTTCCTGCGGATCGATATCGATGCGGACAAGTTTTGGGTCGGCGGGACGTTCCATCCACTGCATCTGGTTCCAACGCATGTAAGGCCCTTCGAGCCGTGAGCCGATGCCGATTACTAGATCTGTCTCCTCCCAAAGTTCCGCAGCCACCGGCAGCATGACAGTCAATGGATGATCGTCACTGACAACACCCCGCCCCGANCGGAATGANGCAATNGGCGCCCCNAGCNGTTCNGCGAGTTCNATGACTTCCGCCCCNGCATGCAGTGCGCCGCCCCCGACATAGACCATGGGCGCCTTGGNGCCNGCNATCAGGTCNGCGGCNGCGTCGATTTCATCGGCCTGTGCCGTTGGTCTNGTCAGATCCTCTGGNNCAAGCAAGNTAACATCGCCGGTCTGGCCCAACACATTCCAGGGCACTTGCAGAGAGACCGGTCCTGGCCGGCCGCTTTGGGCTTGTTTGAAGGCTTCATTGACCAGTGCCGGTGCTGCTTCCGGCGCATCACATTGTGCCGCCCACTTGATCAGCGACCGCAGGGTGCCGAGCTGATCCCGAATTTCATGCAAATGTCGGCGCCCCTTTCCCTTGAAGTCAGTGGGAATTTCNGAAGTCAGACACACCAGCGGCACATTTGATCCCTGAGCCGTACAGAGCGCGGACATGGTGTTGAGAACNCCGGGTCCCGGCACCACACTGAACACACCCACCTTACCCGTGGAGCGGGCNTACCCATACGCCATATACGCGGCCGCTTGCTCATGTCGCACTAAAACCACCGTAATTTTGTCCCGCGCCTCGTAAAACGCATCAAACAGGTCATAAGTCTGAACGCCGGGCATACCAAAGACCGTGTCCACNCCCTGCCGCAGCAGTGATTGAACAACAGCCTGTCCGGTGGTGAGTTGCACCATAGAATACTCCTTTGACCGCAAATGTCCCGCTTTACCATTTAGGAAGATACCTGCGGAAACAAGCCTTAAATCTCTGCGATGCGGCCGCCCATTTTCGGTATGGCGACCCGCAAAAAACCCGCTAAAAACCGGCTAATATGTCATTGACAGGCAACCACCTGCGCTGTAGTTTCCGCGCCTTCTGGCGGGCCATTAAATTGAGCTCGGCCACTTTGCACGGGAAAGAAGAACAAAGCCAATGTTCGCAGTTGTTAAAACCGGCGGTAAACAATACCGCGTAGCCCCAGGCGATATTATCATCGTCGAAAGGTTGTTGGGCGATGCCGGCGCCAAAATTAAATTAGATCAAGTCCTCATGGTTGGTGAAGACGGAAAAGCACCGGAAGTGGGCGCACCTCTTATCGGCGACGCTGCAGTCAATTGCGAAATTATTGACCAGTCTCGCGCCGATAAAATTTTGGTTTTCAAGAAGAAGCGCCGCCAGGGGTATAAACGCACCAAAGGGCACCGCCAAGATCAGACGGTCCTGCGCGTGCTGGACATCAATGGTAGAGGCGCTGTGAAACCAGCAGCGCAAAAAGCAGCCAAACCCGCCGAAGATGCGAAACCGACTGAAACCGGAACGGAGGCAACGGCGGGGGACGCACTAGTCCAAACCGCCGCACCGACCAAGAAAAAGGCGGCAACCAAAAAGAAAGCGGCGTCTAAGAAAAAAGCAGCGACCAAAAAGAAAGCCGCCGCCAAGAAATCGACAACGAAGAANTAGAGATTAAGGAAAAAAAAGATGGCTCATAAAAAAGCAGGCGGTTCCTCCCGCAACGGCCGCGACACAGCCGGCCGGCGGTTGGGCGTCAAAAAATTCGGCGGTGAAGCCGTCGTTGCGGGTAATATTATCATTCGCCAGCGCGGCACCAAATACCATCCCGGCTCCAACGTGGGCATGGGGAAGGACCATACGATCTTTGCTTTGGCGGAAGGCAAAGTCCGGTTCAAGAAAAAAGGCGGTGGCAAGACCTTCGTCGGCGTGGANCCAGCTATCTAAAACCAGCACGGCCCATCCGAACGTGACAAGGGGAATGGCCGACCATTCCCCTTTTTTAATTTCTGAGGCTAAGACCTTGTTAAGCACGGAGTTGATAGGACTGGTCCCATGAAATTTTTGGATCAGCAGAAAATNTACATTAAAAGCGGCGATGGCGGTGCCGGCTGCGTAGGCTTTCGCCGTGAAAAATATGTCGAGTATGGCGGTCCCGATGGTGGCGATGGCGGCCGTGGCGGCGACATCATCGTTGAATGTGTCGCTAACCTGAATACCCTCATCGACTTTCGCTACCAGCAGCATTTCAAAGCCGGGCGCGGCCAACATGGCCAGGGGAAAAACCGCTCGGGTAGGGGNGGNGAAGACCGCCTGNTNACTGTNCCTGTTGGCACGCAAATNTTTGATGAAGAGGGCGATGANCTGATTGCCGACCTGACGGCACCAGGCCAAAAGCTTCTGCTCGCCAGTGGCGGAGATGGCGGTTTTGGCAACGCACATTATAAATCAGCCACCAATCAGGCGCCTCGGCGCGCAGACGACGGCTGGCCTGGCGAGGAACGCTGGCTCTGGCTCCGGCTCAAACTCATCGCCGATGCAGGACTAATCGGTCTGCCCAATGCCGGCAAATCGACATTTCTGAACGCCGTTACCCGGGCGCGGCCCAAAATCGCGGACTACCCGTTCACGACCCTTTATCCCAACCTCGGGGTCGGTTATGTAGACGGCGACGAGATCATTCTAGCGGATGTGCCGGGTCTCATTGAGGGCGCTCATGAAGGCGCTGGACTGGGAGACCGGTTTCTCGGCCACATCGAACGCTGTGGCGTCCTGCTGCATCTGATTGATGGCACCCACGATGATCCCATCGGCGCATACCGTACCGTGCGGAATGAGCTCCGAGACTATGGCGAGGCGCTTGATCAGAAAAGTGAATTGGTCGCTCTCAACAAGTGTGATGCCCTCACGGACGAGTTGATCCACGACGCAAAGTCTGCCCTGGAAAAAGAGTCCGGAAAACCGGTGGCAACGATCTCTGGGATTGCTGGAACCGGGCTGGATCAGATGCTCCGAGAACTCAAATTCGAGGCCGATACCTGGCGCGCGCAGGAAGCAGAGAGTGACGCGGCAGAGGAAGTAACAGAGAGCGCGGTAAAGGCTGAGGGGAGCGCGCCATGACCGGCAAGCTCAACCGGGAGCGCATCGCTGGCGCCAAACGGGTCGTGATCAAAATCGGCTCTATCCTTCTCGTGGATGGCGATAGTGGGCGGCTTCACGGGGACTGGCTGGAGGCGCTGGCCAGAGACATTGCGGCGTGGCGTGCACGCCGCCAGGAAGTCATTCTCGTCTCTTCCGGCGCCATCGCGCTAGGGCGGCGGTATCTGGGCCTGAAGCAGGGTGAATTGCGGCTGGAAGAGAAGCAGGCCGCTGCCGCGGCGGGCATGGTAAGACTCTCCCACGCGTACCAGGAAACACTCGGGCAGCATGACCTTAATGCCGCCCAGATTCTCTTGACCCTGGACGACAGCGAGAACCGGCGCCGCTATCTAAACGCCCGCTCCACCATCGGCACATTGCTCGAAGTCGGTGCCATTCCTCTAATCAACGAAAACGACACGGTGGCCACAGACGAAATCCGGTTTGGCGACAATGACCGACTCGCCGCGCGGGTCGCCGCTATGATGAGTGCTGATCTATTGATCCTGCTTTCTGACATCGATGGCCTCTATACCGCCGACCCGGCCGAGGATAAGTCTGCCAAGCTGGTGCCTGAGATCACGGAAATCACACCTGGGATCGAAGCCATGGCCGGCCAGGCCATAGCGTCAGATTCATCTGGCGGCATGCCGACAAAATTAGCGGCGGCCAAACAATGCCTAAGCGCTGGCTGTCATATGGTAATTTGCGAAGGGCGGGGCACGGCGCCGTTATCAGCGCTGGAACAGGGAGGCACATGCAGTTGGTTCATCGCATCGGGTAATCCGCAGACCGCGCGCAAACGCTGGATTGCCGGCACCCTCCAACCCGTCGGCGCTGTTGTTATTGATGACGGCGCGGTGGCAGCATTGGGCAAAGGCAAAAGCCTCCTCCCCGCCGGGATCCTAAACATTGAGGGTGCGTTCGAACGCGGAGACGCTGTGGCGGTCAAATCAACCGATGGGCAGGAAATCGCGCGCGGCCTCTGCGCGTATTCGTCAGACGATGCAAGCAGGATCATGAGGCACAAAACAGATGAAATTGAGGGCCTACTGGGATACCGTGGGCGTGGTGAAATGATCCACCGCGATGATTTGGTGATAACGCGATGACTGAAAAGCAAGACATCACGGCCATGATGACCCAGCTGGGCGCCCAGGCTAAAGCAGCGGCACAGGTCTTGGTGAATGCGGATGGTGAGTCGAAAAACCGGGCACTGCGGGTAGCGGCGGCTGCGCTGCGCAACTGCGCCGCAGACCTTATCGCAGCCAATGATCTCGACATGGATGGTGGCAGTAAAAAGGGCCTGTCATCAGCTATGCTGGACCGGTTAAAACTCTCCCAAAGCCGCGTGGACGGTATGGCGCAGGGTTTGGAAGACATCGCGGATCTGGATGACCCGGTGGGCATTGTCACAGACTCTTGGCAACGGCCCAACGGCTTAGACATTTCCCGTGTTCGCGTCCCCCTCGGCGTCATCGGGGTTATTTATGAATCCCGCCCGAACGTAACTGCGGACGCCGGCGGCCTGTGCCTCAAAGCAGGCAACGCAGTAATCCTTCGTGGCGGATCAGAGAGCTACAATTCCACTAAGGCCATACTCGCCGCCATGCAGGATGGACTGGCACAGGCTAATTTGCCAATCGATGCCATTCAGATGGTTTCCACCACCGACCGGGCCGCTGTAGGTGAGATGCTCACCATGAGTAAACATATTGATGTAATCGTCCCTCGGGGCGGCAAAAGTCTTGTGGAACGGATACAGGCGGAGGCCACTGTCCCTGTGTTCGCTCATCTCGAGGGTATTTGCCACACCTATGTGACGCGGCAATCCGATCCAAAAATGGCGCGAGATATCGTCTTAAATGCCAAAATGCGCCGGACCGGTATTTGCGGTGCCACGGAAACACTGTTAATCGATCAGACCGCCGCCGACACCCACCTTCCGGCCATCCTGGATGCACTCACCCAAGCTGGGTGCGAAATTAGAGGAGATGCGGCAACTCAGTCACTCGATGCCAGGGTGATCCCGGCAACGGAGGCAGACTGGGACACAGAGTATCTCGACAAGGTGATCTCCGTGAAACAAGTCTCGGGACTAAACGAGGCTATTGATCATGTAAACGAGCATGGCACTGAACATACGGATGCCATCGTCACAGATGATGTAGACGCCGCCACGAGATTCCTAAACGGGATCAACAGTGCCATCGCACTGCACAACGCGTCGACCCAGTTTGCGGATGGCGGAGAATTCGGCATGGGCGCGGAGATCGGCATCGCCACCGGAAAACTGCACGCCCGGGGACCTGTGGGAGTGGAACAATTGACGACGTTCAAATATATCGTCCGCGGTTCAGGCCAAATCCGGCCATAGCACGCCCCAGTATTAATCAGTAGAATTATGTCAGACGGAAAACGCATCGGCCTATTAGGCGGCTCCTTCAACCCAGCGCACCAGGGCCACCTCCACATTAGTCGCGCAGCTCTCGACCGCCTCAAACTCAATGAGGTATGGTGGGTGGTTTCCCCCCAAAACCCCCTGAAAGACGCGCACGGCATGGGCGATTTCCAGTCTCGGATCCGATCGGCCAAAGACATGGCGGATGATCCTCGAATCATCGTGTCGGATATCGAGCAAAAGATGGGCACGGTCTACACTGTGGACACTCTCGAAGTATTAAAAAAGAAATTTCCAGAGCATCGATTTGTATGGCTTATGGGCGCCGATAATCTGCGCCAAATTCCCAAATGGCGGGGCTGGCAACGTATTTTCCGGATGGTCCCCATTGCCATTTTTCCCCGCCCGTCTTACTCCAGACGGGCGTTAGCAGGTAAGGCGTCTCGCCGCTTCAAACGCTCTCAGATCAAGGCAGCACGGGCATCGCGTCTAGCCACTATGCGGGCGCCAGTCTGGGTCTTTCTCCGGACACAGCCGAACACGACATCGGCCACTCGCATTCGTGCCCAGCTTGCACGGGAAGAGTCGCAATGAAAATTCCACACGATTAAGGAAACCGTGCTATATCGGTAACAGTTCCGTCCACAAAGGAGATATCAGCCATCGTTCAGTACACCTCGGCACCGCCCATTTCCGAGTCCCTCAAGGAAACAGTCACGGTGTCTCTAGATGACGACAAGGCCCAAAAAGTCGTCGTCATCGATCTGAAAGGCAAAACCGCGATCGCCGACTACATGATCGTCGCCTCAGGCACTTCCCAGCGCCAGGTATCAACCATGGCAGAACATCTCCGCGAAAAGCTCAAATCACTTGGCATAAAAAGCGTGTCAGTTGAGGGCATGAGCCAAGGAGATTGGGTATTGATCGACGGCGGGGACGTTATTGTTCACTTATTCCGTCCAGAGATTCGCGAATTTTACGACCTGGAAAGACTCTGGGGCGATCCGATGCCCCACCCCGGCCAAGCTGCCTAATCTAGCTCCTAAATGAGACAACAGGCGAACGGATGTCGGCGTGAACATTACCATCGCCGCCGTCGGGCGGCTGAAATCAGGTCCTGAAAAAAATCTGTGGGATGACTATGCCCGCAGGCTAACTTGGCCTGTCAAATTGAAAGAGGTGGGTGAAAAAAAGTCCCTGCCTCCCAAACAAATGCAGGAGAAAGAAGGCAAGTTATTGCTGGCCACATTACCAGCTGGGGCAACGGTAATTGCCTTGGACCAATCGGGAAAGTCTCTCTCCAGCAATCAATTTGCCGAGCGCTTTCAGTTGTGGATGACAGACGGCATCAGGGATGTCGCATTTCTTTTGGGCGGATCGGACGGCTTGTCCCCGGACGCCCTTGCCCGCGCCAACCTAAGAATGAGCATGGGCGCCCAAACCTGGCCCCACATGCTTGCACGCTGCATGCTACTGGAGCAAATTTACCGCGCTCAATGTATTCTCGGGAATCACCCTTATCACAAATAGTGAGGCCATCTCTCCCCAGCGTCAAAATTCTGCTGTTTAACTTCCAACTTTCCACGAACCGTAGTAAGAACGAAATATGTCTGACATAGTAAATTTCCGATTTGACCAGCGTTCTCGCAAACCCGTTGTCCTGTGCATCCTGGACGGCTGGGGTGATCGAGAGGACGGCGACGATAATGCTATTCTAAAGGGCAACACACCCACCTGGGACCGGATTAAATCAGCCTATCCGTCGGCCCAACTTCAGGCTTCTGCGTTGGATGTCGGGCTACCGACCGGCCAGATGGGAAATTCGGAGGTGGGCCACATGAACCTCGGCGCGGGACGGGTGGTGACGCAGGACCTGCCGCGCATTGATGTCGCGATGGCGGATGGCACCATCGCGGAGAACGACCAGCTTAAAGCTCTGATTCAGACCCTGACGTCGACACAAGGCACCTGTCACCTTCTTGGCCTGGTATCGCCTGGAGGTGTCCACGCCCATCAGAATCATTTGTTAGCTTTGGCGGGGATCTTGGATGCGGCAGGAGTTCCAACCCGCCTACACGCCTTTCTGGACGGACGGGACACNCCGCCGTCAAGCGCANTAGNNTATNTTACCCGCGTCATTNANCAAACANCGGAATTGAAANATTTTGCCATTGCCACTGTGAGCGGCCGGTATTACGCGATGGACCGGGATCAGAATTGGGATCGGATTGAACGCGCTTACCGCGCCCTCGCCGAGGGCATCGGTGAAACTGCGGCCACCGCACTCGGCGCNATAGATCAAGGCTATGCTGGNGGCGTCACCGACGAATTTATNCTACCCACGGTGATCGACGGCTATGACGGCATGGGTGCAGGCGATGCCGTTTTTATGTTTAACTTTCGCGCCGACCGTGCCCNNGAAATCNTGACAGCTGTCGTCGATCCCGCGTTTGATGGATTTAGCCGACAAGCTCCATCCCTCTCTGCTGCCGTTGGATTGACCGAATATTCAACCCATCTGAATCAGTTTCTCACAGCCTTGTTTCCCCGGAAGAGATTGGAGCGCATTTTAGGAGAAATCGTCTCTGATGCGGGCCTCACGCAACTTCGCATTGCAGAGACAGAAAAGTACGCCCACGTAACATTTTTCTTTAATGGCGGCGAAGAGAAAGTGTTCGACGGTGAGGAACGCATTNTGATCCCGTCACCCAAAGTGGCAACCTACGACCTTCAGCCGGAAATGTCGGCGCTGGAAGTNACCGACGCNCTCGTAGACGCCATCGAGAACACGAAATTTGATCTAATGATCGTAAATTATGCCAACGGCGATATGGTCGGTCACACCGGTGTCATGGAAGCGGCGATGCAGGCGGCTGAGACCATCGATGGCTGCCTGCAGAGGCTGGAAGCGTCACTCCTGAAGGTAGGCGGCACCATGCTGGTCACCGCAGATCACGGCAATGCGGAGCGTATGGCAGACNATGAAACGGGCCAGCCGCACACCGCTCATACTCTCTCACCAGTACCAGCCATTCTGGTGAACCCGCCACACGGCATCAGCGGCCTCGAGGGCGGAATTTTAGCAGATGTGGCTCCGACACTGGTGTCCCTCCTTGGGCTTCCCCAACCGGCGGAAATGACNGGCAGGTCCCTCCTGNNGNATCAACCTGANACCATCGTATCCCATGGCTGATATCTGCTGGCCGAATTTGGCACANCGGTACATNGTCTTTCTGGCNCTCACAGNTGGCCTGGTCATGGGATCCAGCCCCNGAGCCGCGNAATCATCCTCTGCTTTGCACCTGAATGATCAGATTAAACAGGTCGAAGATGCGATCGAGGAAGGTCAGAAGAAAAAACATGTGCTCGACCGGACGGAAGCAGATCTTCGAGCTGAGCTTCTTCGATTGCGGCAGGAAAAAGTCCGCATTGCGACCACCATCCGGGAGACGGTAGCGCGTATATTTGACCTTGAACTTCAGATCCGAAAACTGAACTCCCAAGAANCGACAAAAATTTCTGAACTGTCCCGTCGCCGGGATCAGTTCAGCCAGGTGTTGGTGGCACTTCAACGGCTCTCTCGTTTGCCGCCAGAAGCCGTCTTCGCTTACCCGACCCCGCCATCTGATCTGGTTCGAACGGCCATCTTGCTCCGGACTGCGGTTCCCAAAATAGAGACCATAGCCCAGCGCCTCCGCAAAAACTTGACGACACTTGAAATGACCCGGGATACCATTAAAGCAAGAAGAATGGATCTCCGGCAGGCCACGGCACGCTTGGAAAATAGGCGACGCGAACTAGACCGGTTGGACAGCACCAAATCAAACGCGCGAAAAAAAACACTCGCCGCCCGCCAAATCGAAGCTGCCCGGCTGGACCGCCTCACAAAAGAAGCGCAAACATTGCGCGAGCTCTTTGATCGGCTTGAGCAGGAGCGGGTCGAGCGGGCGCGAGATGCCGGCAGACCTGCGACTGATCACTATCCTGTAGCCCCCGATAACTCAGGGCCACGGCGCCTCGAACCGCGGAACGCATTATCGGCCTCGCCACCGTTCGAAATAGACTCCATCTCGGCGGCTCGGGGCAAATTGACCTATCCGGTTATTGGCGCCGTTACCGGCAAGTATGATGGTCACGTGAGCAAGGGGCAGCGCCGGAGGGGTTTGACCATAGAGACGCAGCCCGGGGCGCAGGTTGTCTCGCCATTTAATGGGCAAATTGTTTTCTCAGGCCCGTTTAGGCGATATGGCCACCTCTTGATCATAGAACATGGTGAGGGATATCATAGTCTACTGGCAGGCATGGCGCTCGTCGAAGGCACAGTCGGACAATGGCTTCTGGCGGGAGAACCCGTCGGATTGATGGCACGGTCACAGACTGGCAAACCATCGCTTTACATGGAACTGCGCCGAAACGGCCAAGCGGTGAATCCCAATCCCTGGCTCGCCACTGAAAAAGGTAAGATAAACGGATGAAAAAAAAACTGATGCTGGCAGCTATCGCTGCCCTCACCACATTTCACTTTTCGGTCGCGTCGGCCCAGGACGAGACGTCCAAACAAAAGAACGAGGACACCTACCGACTGCTTAATCTCTTTGGCGATGTTTTTGAGCGCGTGCGGGCAACCTATGTAGAGGATATAACCGATCAGCAGCTCATTGAATCTGCAATTACCGGCATGCTGACCTCACTCGATCCGCATTCGAGCTATTTAAACGCCAAAAACTTTAAAGATATGCAGGTGCAGACCCGCGGCAAATTCGGCGGTCTCGGCATAGAGGTGACCATGGAAAATGGTCTCGTCCGCGTGGTTTCCCCAATTGATGATACCCCCGCCCACAGATCCGGTGTCCAGGCGGGTGATTTGATTTCACATCTGGACGGCAAAGCGGTGCAAGGTCTCACGTTATCGCAAGCCGTCGAATTGATGCGCGGCAAAGTCGGTACTGACATNAAACTCACCATCCGGCGCGGTCGCGCAGAGCCCTTTGACGTGACAATTGTCCGCGCCGTGATTCCAATCCGGACCGTGCGGTCCAGGGTCGAGGGCGACATCGGGTACGTCCGAATATCTTCTTTCAGCTCGCCGACGGGCAACGGGCTAAAACGGGCAATGGAAAAGATCAATGCGGAGCTGGGAGACAAGATGAAAGGCCTGGTTCTAGACCTCAGAAATAANCCTGGCGGACTTTTGGATCAGGCAATTGCTGTTTCCGACGCCTTTATGGACCGAGGAGAAATCGTCTCCACCCGGACGCGGGACAAGCAGGATCACCAACGTTTCAACGCGCGCAAGGGAGACCTTAGCAAGGGCAAGCCCATCGTTGTGCTTGTCAACGGGGGCTCCGCGTCNGCCTCAGAAATCGTTGCTGGCGCTTTGCAGGATCACAAGCGGGCGATCGTGCTCGGCACAAAATCTTTTGGCAAAGGCTCCGTCCAAACAATCATCCCATTGGGTAACAATGGCGCCATGCGCCTTACTACAGCGCTTTATTACACTCCATCTGGCCGATCTATCCAAAAGGTTGGCATTCAGCCGGACATCGTTGTCGATCAGGCACGTATTGAGCCATTGGACCCTCGGGGTTTACGCCGCCGTGAAGCAGATCTACGGGGGGCACTCAATAACGGAAATGGTCGCAACGAAAAATCAATGGAATCAGCCAATAATCCCTCCAGCAAAGGCAAGAGCAAGTCAAGCGATCAGGCTAAGCAAAACAGGCGCCAGGACTTCCAACTCCAGCGGGCGCTGGATCTTTTGCGGGGCGTTTCCTTCTTCAACAAAAACACGGGGACCGACAAGGGCTGACATATGGCAGCAAACAATTCTGAAGACAACGATCTCGGATCCACGGAAGATAAAGACGGGAACGACGGCTTTGAAACCCAAGGCGCGGAAACTGGCACCGGGGAAGATGCCCTGGGCGATGACCTGAACAAGGGACAAGATGAAAGCTCTGATCAAATACCTAAGGACATTTCTAGTATAAACTCAGACGAGGACTTAAACGGAGACCCTGGTGAAGATCTTGATCTGGATGATCTTGACCTCGACGACCTCGTTTTCGAGGAAGATGACGCTGATGAAAAGCCTAACAGCGGCAAAAAGAAGAAAATCATATTAATTGGAGGAAGCACCGTTTTGGGTTGCTTACTCATCTCTCTGGGGGCCTTCTTTTTACTCTGGCGAGATGGGCAACCGGGGAAGGACATAGCAGTGGAGGACGCTAAATCGGCTAGTTTAATGATGATCCCGCCAAAGCGCCGCATGCAAACTGGACAGGAACTCGGCGTCAAGGCGCGCGCCAAGGTGGCTCAAGGTAGTGCCGGGAAAGCCGTCCTTCAGCCACGGAGCAGAAGACCGGTGACGCCATCCTCACCGCCGCAAGTGTCACGACCGCCAAAGGCCAATTCTGCCGCCAATACCAGTAAAAATTCCCGCCCGCCCGCGAAGACCCCAACCGCTTTAGGGCCACCCAACCCGGCAACCAGCACACAGCCAGCGGGCCAAGTGGCCGTTGCAAGAGTTGTCCCGGGGGCAGGCCTAACAGTCCAAGCCACCACAGCGGACGCCTATCGCGGCATTCCTCTCCAGCCTAAGTCAAAGCCNTTGGCCGCGCCCCGGCGAGATATGATGGAGACAGTAGACGGCCGTGTGCTACCNACACTNGGCCCNAAGAGAGAANCGTCCTGGAAGGNCTATGCACATCCGTTCGAAGCAAAACCTCTAAAAGTGCGGGTNAGTTTGGTAATCAGAGGACTGGGTCTAAGCCGGAATTCTACCTTGGCAGCCATTAATCAATTGCCAGCGGCTATTTCCTTGGCGTTCAATCCTTACACCCGNGGCTTAGAACAGTGGGCGGGCATGGCCCGGAGTGCCGGGCACGAAACGCTCCTGTCGCTTCCNATGGAACCCATGGAATTTCCCGCGTCGGATCCCGGNCCGCTNNCGATGATTACGGATTTAGACAGCCAGGAGAATATCAAGCGCCTCCNACAAATTATGGGACTCTCACAGGCATTCATTGGTCTCGTGCAGAATATGGGAAGCCGGTTTACTACATCCCGTGCGGCGCTCCAGCCCATCCTCACGCAACTCAAGGAGCGCGGACTCATTTTTGTTGATGACGGGCTGGTAAAAGACAGCCTTGGGACCTCCCTAGCAAACACCCTTCGTCTGCCGAACGCCCGGGCTGATCTCATCATTGATGAGAACGCGACCGGACAGCAAATTCTTGCAAACCTGAGAAAGTTGGAACTGGTTGCAAGGAATAAAAAAGTGGCCGTGGGTATTGGAGAGGCCTATCCGGCGACCGTGTTACAAATTTCGAGATGGGCANAAACACTTCCCGATAAAAACATTCAACTGGCNCCTATCTCGGGCGTGGTAAGCGTGCCCGCACCTTCAATGCCGGAAAAGCCTCAACAATCCAAATAACCGCTCAGACCGAAAGCCTGCTCCCATGACCGATCATCGGCCAGACCAGCTTCCCTACCGCCCGTGTGCCGGCATCGTCCTGTTCAATAGACAGGGCAACGTCTTCGTCGGCAAACGTGTCGACCAGCCTGATGCGGCCTGGCAGTTGCCGCAGGGCGGGATCAAAAAGGACGAATCCCCCCGGGCGGCGGCGCTCCGCGAATTGGAGGAGGAAACCGGCGCCCGGAGTGTAATGGTCTTAGCCGAGTCGTNGGATTGGCTCACCTATGAGCTGCCTCATGAGCTGGCCGGCAAAGTCTGGAATGGAAAATACCGCGGACAGAAACAAAAATGGTTCGCCATGCAGTTCACGGGCGATGAGGGGGAAATTGATCCGGCAAACGTCCAACATCCTGAATTCAGCACCTGGCGATGGGCCTGCCTCGATGCTTTGCCGCGCCTTGCTGTCCCATTTAAACGCCATATCTATGAGGCGATNGCGGCGGAATTCGCAATTCATGCGGCACGGGTGAAAGACACGGGGCTGCCAGAAACGTGAGGGCTTGGCCGGCTCATGGCAAGCTCTAGGCTCGGTAACCGCAACGCGAAAATTGGAAAGAAGACGGTTTGCGGCTGATGTGTTCATATGATAATAAAAAAATTCGTTCTACGAGGAATTCCTGCAGGAAACAAACGTCACGAGACAGATTAAAGAGGCATGGTGGATGGCGTCCGCCATGCTGTTTTTGTTCACGATTAATGAAATTGTGGTGCCGAACGGTCAGATGTAATCTGGACGCGTTTGACAGACCGGAAAGGCACCCGGGAGACAAGATAGAATGGAAGGATCAACGACCCTTTCGGTAGATAACTCTATCAGGCAAGAAGTCGAAGATGTTGTCGTCCGTTTTGCGGGTGACTCGGGGGATGGAATCCAGATTACTGGCGGNCAGTTNACNCTGACGACNGCNCTNGCNGGNAACGATCTTTCCACTTTTCCNGACTTTCCCGCNGAAATNAGGGCGCCGGCNGGAACCACATTTGGTGTCTCGGCTTTTCANATACATTTCGGNTCCCGCGAAATCAGAACCGCTGGNGATGCACCAGATGTGCTNGTCGNNCTCAACCCCGCCGCGCTGAAGGTCAATGTTGGAGACCTGGACAAAGGCGGCTTGATCATTGCGGATACGGGTGCGTTTACGGACCGTAACCTAAAAAAAGCCGGGTTCGATGTAAACCCGTTGGAAAACGACAGTCTGGGGGACTACCGAGTGATCGCCATCGACATCACCAAGTCCACCTTGGATGCGGTGAAAGATCACGGCCTCTCCCAGAAGGAAGCGGTTCGGTGTAAAAACATGTGGACCCTGGGTCTCGTTTATTGGCTCTATGGCCGCGACCGCCAACCTACCGTCGACTTCCTAAACGATAAATTTAAAACCCGGCCGGAAATTTCCGGTTCGAATATTGCCGCTTTGAATGCCGGGCATGCGTTCGGCGAAACGATGGAAGTCTCCGGTGAGACGAGCGCCTATACGGTGTCGGCCGCAGAGATCGCACCGGGCCTTTACCGGACAGTGACCGGCATTGATGCCTTGTCCTGGGGTCTCGTGACGGCAGCGCAAAAAGCCGGCCTCCGGATGACGTTTGCGGGCTATCCCATCACCCCCGCCTCCGCCATTTTGCACACGCTTTCGAAACTCAAACAGTTCGACGTGGTGACCTTCCAGGCGGAAGACGAGATAGCTGCGGTCTGTGCCGCCATTGGCGGCTCCTACGCGGGCACACTTGGGGTTACGGCCAGTTCCGGCCCGGGGATCGCCCTTAAGACCGAAGCCATCGGACTGGCGATATCGGTGGAATTACCGTTGGTCGTGATAAATGTGCAGCGCGCTGGCCCGTCCACGGGTCTTCCAACCAAGACTGAGCAGTCGGATCTATACCAAGCCGTCTATGGCCGGAACGCGGACAGCCCCCTGGCCGTTGTGGCAGCACGTTCGCCCGCAGATTGTTTTGACGCCGCGATCGAGGCCACCCGCATCGCCACCAAATACATGACGCCGGTCATGCTCCTGGCGGACGGGTATATGGCCAATGCGTCCGAACCATGGCTCATTCCGGAGGTGGATGACATCGGCGACATGAAAGTGGCGTTCCACACCGATCCTGAAGACTTCCACCCCTTTATGCGGGATGACGACACCCTGGCCCGGGTCTGGGCGGTCCCCGGCACGCCGGGCACACAGCATCGTATTGGCGGCATTGAAAAGTCCTACAGCTCCGGCAACATTTCCTATGAGCCGGACAACCATCAGAAAATGACCGATGTCCGAAAGAAGAAGATCGACGACATTGCATTCGATATTGCCGAACAGCAGGTTGAGTTGGGTGAGGAGTCGGGAGATCTGGCGGTATTCGGTTGGGGCTCCACTTACGGTCCCATAAACCGCGCGGTCCAGCGGGTTCGTGCTGACGGTCTGAAGGTATCCCATATCCATTTGCGCCACATCTGGCCGCTTCCCAAAAATCTCATGGCGTTGCTGAACAACTTTGATAAGGTTTTAATTCCGGAAATGAATACCGGGCAACTCATCACGGTAATCCGCAGCGAATACCTCATCCCGGCCATGGGCCTCAATAAAGTATCTGGTCAGCCGTTTAAAGTTTCGGAAATTGATGCCGCCATTCGCGGACATCTGGAGTAGGAAAGATGAACGTACAGACACCTCCTGAAAAACTTAAAGCGAAAGATTATGCCACGGACCAGGAGGTCCGCTGGTGTCCTGGATGCGGAGACTATGCCATCGTCCGAGCCATGCAGAACACCATGGAGCAGTTGCAGGCACCGCCGGAAAAAACCGTGTTTATTTCCGGTATCGGCTGCGCCGCCCGGTTCCCCTATTACATGGCCACCTACGGCTTTCATACAATTCACGGTCGGGCTGCTTCCATTGCCACAGGCACCAAGCTCGCCAATCCCGAATTGGATATTTGGGTCATTTCCGGGGACGGAGACGCCCTGTCCATTGGCGGCAACCACCTGATGCATGTCCTTCGCCGCAACGTGGATTTGCAGTATATCCTTTTCAACAATGAAATTTACGGTCTCACCAAAGGGCAATATTCGCCGACCTCTCAGGTCGGCACACGCTCGCCCTCAACACCGTTGGGATCCGTGGACACACCGTTATCCGCGACCGAGTACGCCCTAGGTTGCGGTGCGCGTTTCGTAGCCCGAGGCATTGACTCCCAACAGAAACACCTACCTGATGTCTTCAAGCGTGCCCACGCACATCGGGGTGCATCCTTTGTAGAGGTTTTCCAAAATTGCATCGTTTACAATAATGGTGTTTACGACCACTTCACGGACAAGTCGGTCGCTGCCAATCAGCAGATCGTGTGCGAACACGGTCAGCCACTAACATTTGGTGCCGACGGTAATAATGGTCTGCGCTTTATTTCTGGCAAGATGGAACTGGAAATCGTCACCATCGGAGAGAACGGCGTGACAGCGCAGGATGTCCTAGTTCATGACGAGACCAATAAGATGATGGCGCATCTCTTAGCGGCCATGAAGTCGCCTGCCTTCCCAACAGCAATTGGCGTGCTTTATTGCGATCCGGCGCCAACCTACGAGGCCGCCGTGCACGCGCAGCTCAACTCTGAAAAAGAGAAAAAACCAGATGCCAATTTAAATGCGTTGCTCCGCCAGGGATCGACCTGGACGGTCGATTAATTTTCCGTAGGCCACGTCGGGCGCCATTTTGGCAGCTAGTTTTGGTTAGAGCATCTAATGGAAGGCTCGCCGAATGGGGCTATCGGGACACTCACTAATATTTGTAATCACTGCGGGGCTCTGGCTTGGAGCAGGCGGCACCCAGATACTCCATGCAAAGGATGTCAAACCGGGGATGGTCTTTAAGGACTGCGCCGCATGCCCGGAAATGATCGTTCTCCCCACGGGTAGGTTCAGCATGGGCTCTACCAAAGGCCATAGACGGGAACAGCCCGTCCAAAATATTATCATCGCCAAACCACTTGCCGCCGCTCGCTATGAGACCACCTTTGATGAATGGGATGCCTGCCATTCAGCAGGCGGGTGCACCAAGAACGCCCTCGACAGGGATTGGGGGCGCGGCCGCCGACCCGTTATGAACGTGCTATATGCCGACGCTCTGGAATACACTGCCTGGCTTTCCCAAAGGACGGGACATACCTATCGCCTGCCCTCGGAGAGTGAGTGGGAATATGCCGCGCGCGCTGGCACATCGACCGAATACTGGTGGGGTAACATCATGAAGAAGGGAGAGGCCAACTGCCGGAAATGTGGCACTCAATGGAGCGGTATTCAAAGCGCCCCGGTCGGGTCCTTCAAGCCCAATCCCTGGGGCCTTTACGACGTGCATGGTAATGTCTTGGAATATGTTCAGGACTGCTGGAGCGAAAGTCACGAAAGCTTGCCCTTGGATGCCACACCCAAGACAACAAAAATATGTCAAAGCCGCGTGATCAAGAGCGGCGCCTGGTATTATTTACCAAATGTATCACGATCAGCCTCCCGTGCGCGGAATGACACGCGCGTTTTCAGTTATTTTATTGGCTTTCGGGTTTTTCGGGAAATGGACTAAGCCTGATCAGGCCAGCAGATTTACCTGATGGGTGTCGTCATTTCTCGCGACCACGTCATCCGCATCCGTGGGAACTGCCAGGGCGCGTTCGAGGACGGTTTTGATGTCCCGGTACCACTGGATACCCTCACTATGTGACGCTCGTGGCTGACCGGAGCCTTCCCCGTCCTGCGCAAAAAGCTGAGCCTCAAACGCGGCGATTGAAAATACCGCAAGAGACGCATCCCAATAATCGCCGTAGAAACCGTGGTTGGACGACCGGGGATCGCCGCCTCCTGCAAATTTCTCGTCAATATTACGCCGAAAACCATCCGTAATCCGACCGCCCCGGGCATCCGGGACCAATCCGTCAAATCGGCTGGTGTGCCGCAAATCAATGGTCGATCCCTGACGGGCCTGGGGCGCGAAGGCTGGGCCCGCTGCGTGTCCACGTGCCGGTGCTTCCCATACGCCTGCAGACGAGGTGCTCGAGTTGACATGTGCAGCGGCCGGATTGAGGGCCATTCGGAAATCCTAAAACGCACGGTCAGCCATTCTGGCACGGGGGTTCGCTGGGGAGCGGTTTGGCCCGAAAATCGTCTTTCCCGTTTCCGGTCCGCCTGGGTAAGTTACACTGTCAAAAACACGAGAAAACAATGTCCAATGGTTAAACCATGAACAAACGTTGGTGTTCAAGCTTTCAAGTGAATTTGCCCGTCAACAACATCTCAGCGTCTCAAGGGTTCGTCAGGCCCGGGGACCATCCTTCCGGCGCCATGTTAAAGCTGTCAAAGTCAAAGGCCGGCACGACTGTGCATCCGACCAAGGACCAGTACCAAGGCGTTCGAGTCGACTGCCAGACATGTGCCCGCACGATCCCCAAGGGCCGCTGACCCGGCTCCAGGTCCGATCCAAGGGTGATCCGCTCGCTCTCTGTGCCCTGCTCCGGCAGGTTCAGTTCCAGCAGCGCCACGGCGTAATAATGGTAAAATTACACGGCATCCACCGCATGCCAGCGCGACACCTCCCCTTCCGAAAGAAGAAAATAAATTGTCGTGGCGGCACCCCGGGTGTCTGCGGCGGCGGGCGGGTGCTCTGTCGACTCACTTGGCGTTGTACGGGTCGGCATCGAGCGCGCG
>NHHQ01000123.1 GCA_002170915.1 Rhodospirillaceae bacterium TMED167
TTCCTCGGCCACCTCCAGGTAGCGGGCCAACTTTATCTCACCCGAATTCCGGTCAATTTCAGCTCGAATATCATGTTCATGGCCATATTTGGATCGCCCGGCTTTTTGAATCGCCTGCTCCATAGCCTCCAGAACCTCCTCCCGGTCTATGCCCTTTTCACGGGCGACGGTATCTGCGACGACAAGTAGTTCAGGATGAGAGTAAATATTGGTAGTTTCGACGTTACTGTCCATGATGCTCGTTTATCCTTTTGCAGTTTGGGAGGCTGCCTCCAGCAGTTCCTCCGTCAACAACAGTTTTGCCCGGCGGATGTCCGAGACGGGTAATTGATGCGTCTCTTCATCCAACCGAATTTTCACCAGATCTTGCTCAATACCGAGCAACTGGCCTTTAAATTTTTTGCGGCCATCAATGGCCGCTGCCATTTCAATCTTGGCGTCAAACCCGGCATAGCGGTCAAAGTCTACGGGGCGGACCAAGGGCCTGTCGATGCCAGGAGAACTGACCTCCAGGTCATATGCGTCCCTCAGGGGGTCTTCAACATCCAGAATGGCTGAGACCTCCCGGCTGATATCGGCACAGTCATCGACCGTCATCCCAACGCCATCTCTCCGCTCCGCCATAATTTGCATGGTTTTTTGTTGCGACCCTAAAATCTGCACGCGCACAAGATCATAGCCCATGAGGTTTAGCGTGGGGCTCAGTATATCGGCAATGCGAGTTTCTGTTTCCATGTCCGTTTCCACGACGCGTCGTCACTCTTGGCGGTTGACTGCCTGCCAGCAAAGCCTCCCAAACACCAACCCCAAAAAGCAAAAAAGTGGGCCGTGGGCCCACTCTTAGAAAGCCGATACACTGAGGTATCTCCAAGAATGTTTCCTCATACTCTCTGTTAAGGACTAAAATTACAAGTCTTTTTCGGTCCCGGCAGTGCTCAGGAACCTGACCGGACAAATGTGAGATAGGCAGGTGACCGGCCCTGTGACCGCGCCTTGGCTTCATATCGTGTTTCGAGGGCATCTGCTGGACGGTCCCGCCAATCTGACGGGCACGCTGGCCGCCAAAAAAAGTCCGGGCTCTTTTGAACAATGTCTAAGGCCTGACGAACATAGCTCATATCATCGGAGGCAAATCTCAAGACGGCGCCCGCGCGGAGAATGCGGGCAAATTCTGTGAGGTTTTCTTTGGTAAAGACGCGCCGACGGTTATGACGCGCCTTAGGCCAGGGATCCGAAAACAATATAAACAATCGGCCTAAACACCTATCAGGTAGGCGGGGCAACAGCAGCCTGATATCGTCATCAAAAAGGCGGATATTTTCCAGATCATTAGCGTTGATTGTGGCCAACAAGGCGGCCACGCCATTCACATAGGGCTCTACCCCGATCAATCCAATTTCAGGATATTGGCACGCCTGATGGGCAAGATGCTCACCGGCGCCAAAACCGATCTCCATCCAAAGGTCCGGGGAAGGGGGATCAAAGAGGCTGGCAACATTCACCGTTCCCGGGCGCCTGAGCCCGGCGCGCAGGCGGGGTAACAGCGTGTCCACCAGCACCTGGCGAGCGGGTCGGAGTTTGTGGCCTTTCCGTCGGCCATAAAAATTGGGCGGCCCGCTGCCGTCTTTTTGCGGTCGCTTTTTTGGGCCGGTTGCCGTCACCGGGAAATATCAGATCCGTGCTAGAGAGCCGCCTTGATGGCATCCACCAAGTCGGTTTTCTCCCACGAGAATCCCCCGTCCGCATCCGGCGTTCTGCCGAAATGGCCATAGGCTGCCGTACGCGCATAGATGGGCCGACTAAGCGCCAGATGCTCGCGGATTCCACGCGGGCTTAGATCCATGGCCTCTTGAAGGGCGAGGGCCAGTTTTTCTTCATCCACGCTNCCCGTTCCGGCGCAATCCACATAGACAGAGAGCGGCTTTGACACGCCGATGGCATAGGCAAGNTGGATNGTGCATTTTTCCGCCAGGTCAGCCGCCACCACGTTTTTTGCGAGATANCGTGCAGCATAGGCCGCTGANCGGTCCACTTTCGTCGGATCCTTACCCGAAAANGCACCGCCACCATGGGGCGCCGCGCCGCCATAGGTATCGACAATAATCTTACGGCCCGTCAGGCCAGCGTCCCCGTCCGGGCCTCCAATTACAAAGCGTCCCGTGGGATTAACATAAAACTCTTCTTCCGAACACATCCAACCGGCGGGAAGCACACTTTCAACGTGCGGACGCACGATTTCCCGGACCTCTTCNTGGCCCAAGGCCCCGGCGTGCTGAGTGGACACCACTACAGAGGTAGCCCGCACCGGCTGGCCATTTTCGTATTGCAGGGTCACTTGACTTTTAGAGTCCGGTCCCAACCCGGGTTCCGCACCAGAATGACGGGCCTCTGCAAGGGACTCTAAAATTTTATGGGAATAATAAATGGGCGCTGGCATCAAAGCGTCCGTCTCCCGGCAAGCATATCCGAACATAATGCCCTGGTCACCGGCCCCTTCGTCCTTGTTCCCCGCGGCATCTACGCCTTGGGCTATGTCTGAGGATTGAGAGTGAACATGCACGGCCACTTCAGCCTTTTCCCAGTGGAACCCGTCTTGCTCGTATCCAATGTCTTTGATCGCAGCTCGGGCAGTAGCCTCAAGCTGGTCACGGGTAATGAATTCTGGTCCCCGTACTTCGCCCGCGAGCACAATCCTGTTCGTGGTGCAAAGTGTCTCAACAGCCACTCGGGAGTGAGCATCTCCGGTCAAATAAACGTCGACAATGGCGTCCGAAATTCTGTCGCAGACTTTGTCCGGATGACCCTCTGATACGGACTCACTGGTGAAAAGAAAATTACCTGACGACACGGTCTGACCTCCAATCTAATTCGAATTTGTGATTATTGACGTTCAATATTCGACGACTTGCACATGTTTTACCTGTCGTTACCGGGCCCTTTCGGCACAGTGAGAGTTTTGTGACAATGTTTCCCAAGACCGTCAAGCTGATTTGGGATTGGGCGCCGCGGCGCCTGGGGGCACGTCAACGAATGGGGCACATAAATTCAGCAAAAGGGCGACGGGCTTTTGAAAGGTCTCAAATCACGCCGCTCCAGGGACAATACGCGCTTATAATGAATGTCGGGGTTTATTCGGCCTGTGCCTTCTCCGCTCGCACCTTTGCCAACGATTTTACCAATTCAAAGACCCGCTTACGAACCGGTAAGCTGCTTACTCTATAATAGGCACGCACCAAATCAAGGGGTTCACGCCGGGTCAACAGATCTTTATCACATGCCGCATCTCCCGATGCGCCAGTTTCACCAACGGCGTTTCGGACCTTCACATCTTCCGGCATATCATCGTAGAAAAAGGACACGGGCACGTCCAAGACTTGAGAGAGATCATACATTCGGCTGGCACCAATACGATTTGCACCCCGCTCGTATTTTTGAATCTGTTGAAATGTTAGCCCCACAGCCTCTCCCAGCTTCTCCTGGCTAAGACCCAAGAGCGCACGACGCAGGCGCACCCGCCCACCAACATGTATATCGACCGGATCAGGGATACCAGGCACTCTGCGCTGCGTGACACGTTTAATAGGCACTGGCGTGTCCAATGATCGTTGGCCTTTTAAGTTTGGTTGGGTGATGTTCAATGTTTTCCCTCACACGGAATAGACGATTGGATAGCCATGTCAGGCATTCTGTCACAGTCGATTTTTCCTAAGTCAATGCCAGTAAAGCTCCAAGCTTAAATAGGCACTAATCCAAAATAGTCTATTCGTCGGGGAAAAGAAATGAGATACGGGACATTCCAATTAGTAATAGTGTAACCACCAAAAAGGTTAGGTTACCATGCCTGCCAAACCACGTAGGCTCCTCCAAGGCCGCTGGAAGACCAACATCAATGACCGCATCCTTATTTAGACCAGTTTGTGCGATCACTCGGCCATAAGCATCTGTAATGCCAGTAATGCCGGTGTTGGCAACCCGGACCAGCGGAAGCCCCTCCTCCACCGCGCGCAACTGGGTAGCGGCAAAATGCTGGTAGGGGCCAGACGACATGCCGAACCAGGCGTCATTGGTGAGATTGAGGAGCCAGCCCGGGCGGTCCTGTAACCGTTCCGGCTTTGCCTTCCCCGGAAAAACCGCCTCGTAACAAATGAGNGGGGTCACGGCAGGCATCCCGGGAACCGNAAGGGCACGGCGCCCNGGCCCAGCAGAAAAATCCAGCCGCCCCGCCAGNCTCGAAATNGGCAGAAANTTNTTAAAAGGAACATACTCCCCAAACGGCACAAGGTGATGCTTGTCGTAGGTTTCCGCGACCCGGCCGGACGCCGTAACAATATGAAAACTATTCCAGATTTTGCGCNGTCCTTNNGACGGNCGGGATTGCCGGGGAGCACCGGTCAGAAGAGCTCCGTGGACAGGNGCCGCCNGGGCCACAAATNTCAGCGCNCTNGGAACAGTACTCANNGACACNGGTGNNGCCGTCTCCGGCCAGATCACATGCGTAGGCGNCTCTANCCCTGGCACCGACAGANCNGCGACTNAATTGCAGAAGCTTGTCTAAATGACGTCTCCGCAAATNAGGTTTCCACTTGTCCTTCTGAGCAATATTCGGCTGGATAAGCCGCAATCGCACGCCTTCCACCAGATCATCCATGGCACTTTTAAGTCGAAACTCGCCGCCAATCCACACAGCAGTCGGGACGACCCAGAGAAGGATCAAATAGTTCCATCGGACCCTGCGGGAAATGGACGAATAGCCGAGGGCCCCTGGGGCCGCTGCAGCAAGGGCGGTTACCAGGCTCAATCCAAAGACGCCGGTCAAGGCCGTAACCTGCATCATCGCCTCGGCGTTGGTCCAAACCGTCCCCAACAGGTTCCAGGGAAACCCGGTGAAGGCCCATCCTCTGACCCATTCAAACAATGCCCACCAGACGGCGACGAGAAAGACGCGCTGGAGACCGGCAGGGGCGCAGATGAATGTGGCCCAACTACCGAGGCCAATATAAACGGCCATGGCTGCCGACAACCCAAAAAGAGCGAACGGAATCATCCAGGCAAAAACGGCCGCATCCACCAGAAAGGAGAAAGAGATCCAATAAAGCCCAGCAATGAAAAAGCCGGTGCCATACCACCAGCCGACAGNAAAGGCNGACCANCNGGCNCGNCGCGTGACNGGTANNAACCGNACNCCCNNNTNGGACCGGCTNCCGTCAATCATCCAGACAAGTGCGGTAANNCCAGGNATCAGNAGGNGCCAGATATGGAANGGNGGCANNGCNAGCGTCATGGACGCNCCTAACAGCAACATGGCAATCAGGCGGCGGGGCCAGCCGGTGAGCGACATGAACCAAGCGCGCGCCGCCTGAAAATTTGCAAACATCTGAGAGATAGGGCAGCTCCGCGTGAGAGGGTTAACCTACTGGCCGGTGGGGACAACCGTTACGCCCGGATTGATCCCGGACCCTCAACGGAGACACCGTGGACCCGTAATTTTTTAATGCGCCGGGGATCCGCCTCCAGGACTTCGATTTCCAACCCCGACTCGTGTTTCACAAGCTCGCCCCGGACAGGAACGCGCCCGGCAAGAGAAAAAACCAGCCCGCCCAAGGTATCAATTTCTTCCCGCTCTTCCTCACTCAGCACCGCACCGGCAACTTTCTCAAAAACGACAATTTCAAGCCGAGCATCGGCGTCCATGGCACCGTCCGGCCCCATGCGCCAGGTCGGTTCATCATCCTGATCGTGTTCATCTTCAATCTCGCCCACAATCTCCTCCACCAAGTCCTCAATGGTGAGGAGGCCGTCCACGCCGCCAAACTCATCCACCACCAATGCCATGTGAGTCCGTTTCACACGCATCTCTAGAAGTAACTCCAGGACCTGCATGGACGGGGCGACGAAAAGAACAGGCCGGATGATGCCGCGAAGGCTAAAGCCATTACCTTTCTGCTGCGCAGCAAGCACGTCCTTGATGTGCACCATGCCAATGGCATCGTCCAAAGTTTCCTGAAACACCGGGACTCTGGAGTGGGCTTGATCATTGATCAGCGCAATAATGTCTTCCAACTGGGCCTTCACATTGATGGCCACGATGTCCGCGCGGGGCACCATCACATCGGAGATTGTGCGGTCCCGAAGGTTCAAGATGTTTTCGAGAAGAACGCGCTGCCCATCATCAATGGGGGTTTCCGCATCGGGATGCTCCTCGATGAGTTCCTCAAGCGCCCCCCGCACGGTGTTGTCACCGTTTCGAGCCCGGGTGATCCGCTGAAAGAGTCCTTTGAGCGTGCCCGATAGGGAGGTTTCAAGTTCGGCCCCATTTCGCCGGGGCGTTCGACTACAAGAGTCTTCGTTCATGGCCGTACAAAGTTTCCTTGCTTAATAATCATCTCTGTTCGAGTCCGCGTCAATGGTTTCGTAGCCTTCTTCAGATTTTAGGGCATCTACAGATAGGGATTAGCGACGCCAAAACCGGCGAGAATTTGTGTTTCCCGGGTCTCCATCCGGGTCGCTTCCGGGTCTTGCTCATGCTCATACCCGAGCAGATGTAATATCCCATGGACCAGGAGATGGCGGATGTGATCAGCAAACGGAGCGGCTGCGTCAAGGGCCTGCGCTTCCCCCGCGCAGGTCTCAAATGCCAGGACAACGTCGCCCAGAAGAACAGGTGCATCTTCGGCACCCCGCGTCTCTTGGACGGGATCACCCCCGAGAGCCGGAAAGGACAAGACATTAGTTGGTTTGGGCTGATCCCGGTAAGTCATGTTGAGCTCCCGCACGAAGGCATCCTCCGCGAGGACGACACTGAGCTCTAATGGACGGGCCTGTTTCCACTCCTGGGTTAAAACGGCCAAGGCGGTCTCCCGTACAAATGTCTCGATGGCCGGCAGCCTGTCCTGCCAGTCACCACCTTGGACATGCAGGAAAATATCGTGCGCCGGCGGCAGAGCCGGCGCCCCCTGCCCGCTGTCCTGATTAGCGGGACTCCGATCTACCATCCGTCGCCTTGTAGGCTTTGATAATCCGCGCCACCAGCGGATGGCGTACCACATCTTCTTCGGAGAATTCGACAAACGAGATCCCTGTGACTCCGGTGAGCCGGGAGACNGCGTCCCGAAGTCCAGACGTTACACCAGACGGCAAATCAATTTGGCTGAGATCTCCTGTGATCANCATGCGGGCAT
The DNA here is from genome assembly GCA_002170915.1 of Rhodospirillaceae bacterium TMED167. Next base: position 7,179 of record NHHQ01000123.1, read on the forward strand.
TCTGGCCGAGCCGGGTCAGGAACATTTTCATTTGAACNGGCGTGGTATTTTGCGCTTCGTCCAAAATGACGAATGCGTCGGCGAGGGTCCGCCCGCGCATGAAGGCAAGCGGGGCGATTTCAATCTCGCCATTTTCCATTTTCTTCGCAACTTGATTGGCAGGCAGCATATCGTGCAACGCGTCATACAAAGGGCGCAGATAGGGGTCCACTTTTTCACGCATATCGCCGGGCAGGAAGCCCAATTGCTCGCCTGCTTCCACGGCAGGACGGGACAGAATAATGCGATCAACCTCTCCCTTGACTAGGCTTTCCACAGCCTTGGCGACGGCGAGATAAGTTTTCCCTGTGCCTGCAGGTCCAAGGCCAAAAACCAGATCGCTCTGATCTACCGCATCCACGTAAACCGCTTGTTGCGCCGACCTTGGCAATATTTGGCGCTTGCTTGTGTGAACCGCATGAGCTTCCGGATTCATGATGACCGCCTTTCCTTTCTCACCGGCGATGATCATACGCAAGGCTGCATCAACATCCGCCGCCTCCACATCATGCCCGACCTTTAATCTGGCATAGAGGCCATTCAAGACATCCTCCGCCGCAGCAATGAGATGACCATCCCCGGAAATGGTTACGGCGTTACCCCGGGAACTCAGGGATATATCCAATTTATTTTCGATCCGGGCGAGGTGAACATTGTGACTGCCGAAAAGTTGGGATAGCAGGCTGTTGTCGTCAAATTCGACGGCAATCGAGGTTTGGAATCTGTCCGGTGTCACACGGCCATCCTTCTGGCCTCTTGCATCGGGCCACCGCCGGCATCAGGTGCCGCCAAAGCGGCAGATAGGCTGTTGGGAAGCGCCTCAAGAATCCGCAACTCAACAATCTCTCCCAGAAGCGTCTCGGGGGCCATTACATGCACCGCCTGCATATACGGGCTTTTTCCGGCAAGCTGGCCGGGCTTGCGGCCGTGCCGGTCCAGGAGAACCGGCATAACCTGGCCAATACAGGTCTGATTGAAAGCCTGCTGATTTTCACTCAACAAGGCNTGGAGGNCCTTAAGCCGGTCNGATTGGACATCGTTAGGGACCCGGTCGGCCAACAAGGTGCCNGGGGTGCCCGGACGCGGGCTGTATTTAAAAGAAAACGCCTGGATGAACCCAACGTCACGAACAAGTGCCAGGGTCTCCTCAAAATCTGCGTCAGACTCTCCCGGGAAACCAACAATAAAGTCAGACGACAGTTTAAGGCCGGGACGGGCCGTCAACAATTTATCAATAATACAAAGATAGTCATCCCGGCTGTGGCGTCGGTTCATGCGTTGCAGAATATTGTTTGATCCTGACTGGACCGGCAGATGCAGGAANGGGACGAGTTCGCTNACGTCGCGGTGGGCTTGGATCAACGTGTCGTCCATATCGACCGGATGGGATGTGGTGTAGCGAATCAGATCCAGGCCGTCGACGTCGGCAAGCTCTCGGATCAACTCCCCGAGCCCCACGGGCCCACCGGAACTGGGGTATCGTTGACCGTGATAGCCGTTGACGTTCTGACCCAACAGGGTGATTTCCCGCACACCGTGCGCCACCATATGCCGCGCCTCCGCAAGAACATCGCCGACTTTCCTAGAATATTCCGCACCCCGTGTGTAGGGCACAACACAGAACGTGCAAAATTTATCACAGCCCTCCTGAACCGACAAAAACGCAGAGGGGCCCTCGACACGGACGTCGGGCAGAAAATCAAATTTGGGCTCAGCCGGAAACTCAATATCCAGCACCCCCTTTCCACGGCACTTGCGGCCATTCGACTTAACATCGCGAGCACGTGTCACCTGGGCAACCATCTCGGGAAGCCGGTGGTAGGTTTGAGGACCGAGCACAATATCCACATGGGGGGCGCGCCGCATAATTTCTGCCCCCTCAGCCTGAGCCACACAGCCGGCAACAGCGATAAGGGTATCAGATCCCTGCGCACGCCGCTGGTCTTGCGAAAGCTTATACCGGCCGAGCTCCGAATAAAGTTTTTCCGCTGCCTTTTCCCGAATGTGGCAGGTGTTGAGAATAATCATATCAGCGGTCTCGGCGCTGTCGGTGGGCCCATACCCAAGAGGTGCAAGCACGTCTGCCATACGCTGGGAGTCGTAGACATTCATCTGGCAGCCGAACGTCTTGATGTGCAGTTTTTTGGTCACGGGTTAAATAATATCTGTCAAAATCACGCTCATGAGTCACTGGCATCCTTCAGCGGAACACCAAAGAGTTCCATTCGATGATCAACCAATTTAAACCCATGCTTTTCGGCGATTTTACGCTGCAGTTCTTCGACTTCTTCGTCATGAAACTCGATCACCTGGCCCGAATGAACATCGATTAAGTGATCGTGGTGATCGTCTGAAGATTCTTCATACCGGGCCCGGCCATCTCCAAAATCGTGACGATCCAGGAGACCGGCCTCCTCGAACAGCCGCACGGTGCGATAAACCGTTGCGATGCTGATTTTGTCATCGAAGGTCGCAGAGCGCCGAAAAAGCTCCTCGACATCAGGATGATCTCTCGCCTCCGAGAGCACGCGCGCGATCACCCGGCGCTGCTCCGTCATTTTCATGCCACGCTCGATACACAGTTTTTCAAGCCGTGATTGAAGGCCGTGTGCCATCATGTCTTTATTTGCCTCGATATATAAGGCGGGTGCGCCCCCGTCTCGAATACACGAATGATATCATTCCTCTGGTCGCGTTCAAGTGCGCCCCTTGCGGGCTATTTTACCGAGCCCTATTTCTTTCGCGAGATCGCTCCGGTGCTTGGCGTAGCTTGGCGCCACCATGGGATAATCTCTGGGCAATCCCCATTTTTCACGGTATTCATCAGGCGTCATGTCATACGACGTCTTTAAATGCCGTTTCAGCATTTTCAATTTTTTACCATCCTCCAAACAGATGATGTGGTCTGGTGTCACGGATTTTTTAATCGATACTGCCGGCTGAGGCCGCTCGGATGACGTTTTCACTGTCCCCACCGTTGCCAGAGTAGAATACACATCTTGTATGAGTTGGGGCAAGTCGGTGACCGCAAGTGTGTTATTGCTCACATGCGCGGCAACAATCTCACTGGTGAGCTCAAGAAGCTCACTACGGTTTTCCTGGTCTGACATTTTATCCCTTCTCCTTACTCCCGACTGAAACACTCAATAAAACATTTTACGGACTGCCGAGCCTGTTCAAAGGCTTACAGCCGAGCCTTTTCATGGACTTATACTAGTTTAATAGCCTCTAATACTCATTATTTTCAATATTACTTTAAGCCTTCACGTTTTTAAACAAAAAAAACGTAAGTTAAAATATAAATAACTTGAGATATGTCCACTGGTTGCAGGCAGCATGCTCACCCCGTCGTCGCCAGCGCCCGGCGATAGAGCAAAGCATCCCGGCGACCAGCTTCATTCCTATAGTAGTTTTTACGACGTCCGGTCCGGACATAGCCTGCCTTTTCATAGAGTCTGACCGCGCTGGCATTCCCCCCTTCCACCTCTAGGAACAAAGTTTTCACGCCGCTACCGACCAAGGCATCTTCCAAGGCGGACAACAAACGCTGGGCGGTTCCCTGTCGGCGATTTTGCAGGCAGACGCACAGCGTGATAATTTCACACTCATCCGCTGCGCACCGATACAGAATAAACCCGGCCGGGAGCTTGCTCGACCCTGCCTCATCGAATACCTCAGCCCCTGCGCGCGCCAATAAAGCAGCTGTACCCGGCGTGCTCAAAAGTCCTGAGATGTCATGGTCTGCCCAACCAGGCGAAAAACACGCCTGATGCAGTGCGGCCAGCACCTGCACATGACACAGGCTGACGGGAATAATACTGGATAAGCCCACCTGGACCGGCTTCATCTTTCCGCTTGGCGCTGTGTGGCAGGCGGGCGCCGAACATCGGGTGGGCGAAGATAAAAAGGATCGGTCGGTGCCGGCGGACGACGGGCCTCTGCCTCAACCGCCGCCAACCGGGCAAGGTCCCGAGCATCAGGAGACGCGCTCTCGCGCCAATACAGGCGCGGGCCAAGCGTATTTACCATCTCGGTTACCGCCCGTTTTGCCCCATCGCCAGCCAGGTTGAGCACGGCCTCTGCACCAATGAGGTCTGTTACATAAGAAGCCAATTCCTGACTTGGAACAGCCGCCGCGGGGCCAAGCACCTGCTGGTTTGATCCATACATTTGCACATAGAAGTCATCCCGCTTGGTCTCCAGGACAATCATGACTGGACCGTCCCGCCAGACTGCTGGTGACAGCACGGACATATGCAACGCGAATGTTGTGACGCCGTGAAGCGGGCGTCCCGTCGCGAGGGCCAAACCTTTTGCCATGGAGAGACCAATGCGAATGCCGGTAAAAGATCCAGGTCCCACCGTAACGGCAATGGTCTCCAATTGGCTGAAAGCCAGCGCGGCGGCATCCATAACAGATTGGAGCATTGGGGCGAGCCGCTCAGCCTGGCCGCGCTCCATCTCCTCAGAAACATGAGCAACAACCTCTCTCCCAGACCAGACAGCGGCAGAGCAGGCGTTGCCCGCCACGTCAAACGCCAACAGCAGCATGTCCGGCTCCAATACCGAGCGAAAAATAAAAACAGGTTCTTTTCATGGTCTGATCCACCTTCCTGGGGTTATACTCGTCTAAATTGGAAAAAAATAGACTGTGCTTACGGACGACCCTCTTATGAGCCTAATCAAAATTTCTCCTGATACACATAACGTCCAACTGGACATCTCCTATGCCACGGCGGACAACTTTACAGGCGCACCCGTCTATGCCCGCGCGGGATGTTATCTTCACTCCGAAGCGGAGACCATGTTGCGGAAGGCTCAGACATATGCCGGTGTTTTAGGCTACCGACTCAAAATATTTGATGCCTTTCGGCCAGCGGAAGCGCAATGGAAGCTCTGGGGCCACACACCAGACCCGGATTTCCTGGCCGATCCTCGCCGGGGTTCCCCCCACTCCAGGGGCGTTGCCGTGGACTTAACCCTCACCGATGCAAATGGGACGGAACTGGAGATGGGCACCGATTTCGACGCCTTCACACCCTTGTCCCACCACGGCGCGATGGAGGTCTCTGCAACTGCGCAGCGAAACCGGCATTTGCTGATGGGGCTCATGACCACTGCCGGCTGGGATTTTTACCANAACGAGTGGTGGCACTATCAATTGTTTCATTCCCNTGACTATCCCCTCTTNAGCGACTCCGTTCTGGACGAGAGTATGATGACTCCTCCCCAACCATCGGAGACCGCCACCCCATGAAAAAATTAGCCCTCCTGCTGTTGCTCTTGGGCTGTTACGTGCCCCAAGCCATCGCTGCAGAGTCCGCCGTCATCCTAATGTATCACCGTTTTGGCGAAAGCCAGTTTCCCAGCACCAATATTCGGTTGGANCAGCTAGACGCCCATATTCAGGAGCTNAAAAGCGGGNCGTNCACAGTNTTACCTGTTGTNGAGATNGTCTCCAAAATTAAGAGNGGTANACCNCTACCAGATCGNACCGTNGGNATCACCGTGGACGATGGTTTTAAATCCGTCTACCAAGAGGCTTGGCCCAGATTNAAGANAGCAAANCTCCCGTTTACGNTTTTTGTTTCCACGGATCCATTTGATGAAAATCGGGCCAGCTATCTAACCTGGGACGAAGTCCGGGAAATGAAGGCCGCCGGTGTCGATTTTGGAGCGCATACAGCCAGCCATCTTCACATGACGGCCGCCACACCAGCAAAGAATGAAGCCGAAATTAAAAAATCGAACACGCGACTGGCCACCGAGCTCAGCAAAACACCGACTCTTTTTGCCTATCCCTTTGGTGAAGCCGGGACCGAGGTCATTAAGACAGCCCGCATTGGCGGTTACGCTTTTTCCTTTGGTCAGCATTCAGGCGTGGTCCATCCGAAAAGCGATTTCAATTACCTACCGCGCTTCGCCATGAACGAAAATTTCGGGAGCCCGGAGAGGTTCGAGCTAATCATCAACACATTGCCGTTCCCGGTGACGGACTTCACCCCCAAAGACACCAAAATCGGCCCGGTAAACCCTCCCAATGTGGGGTTTACAGCGGCGCCCGGTCTCAAAAACCTCTCCAAAATAACATGTTATGTTTCCGGCGAGGGCCGGGTGCCGGTAACACTATTGGGCACCAACCGGATAGAAATTAGGGCTAGCAAACCATTTTCAATGGGCCGGACGCGGCTTAACTGTACACTTCTCGGCGCCCCAGGCCGCTGGCATTGGCTCGGCACCCTGTTTGTCAGGCCAAAAACCTAACTTCGACAGCTGGAGACTTAGATGGCGGAATTTGCAGACCGCCCACCGCTGCCATGGCGAACGATCTTATCGCTCAGCTTGGCCCCGTCGAGTTTTCCCAGACGATTGCCCCGGATGAGGCTCCTCAGAGACTCAACATAATCCTCGCCCCGTTCAGAATACTTCGACAGGCTCGAGGAGAGCGCCAATCCATCCAAAAATGTGCTCCCCCGCCGAAAATCGGCGCGCTCTGATCTAAATTGCCGGTAGGCCCGATGCGTGTTGAGGTTGTGCGCATAGGCCCTGACAGCATCCAACAGCGTCTCAAAGACCTTGATTTTATGGGACCGGTCAGCGTCCCGCCGGGCAGGCACGATGCCTCGATCCCCCTCGACCGTCCATTGACCAAAAAGCGCATTCCCCTCAATCACAAAGCGNGAGGTGCCCCAGCCACTTTCTTCGGCCGCCTGCGCTAACGCAATGGACGGAGGAATGATATCCGCTCGGCGGGTCAATTCAGATAAATCGTCCCGGTGTACTTTATAGCGATCCGCCAGGGCCGCCAGCCACAGTTGGTCGGCCGCTGAGATTTTTTGTTGATTGGCTTTCATCCTCCGCACCGCAATCAGCCGGGTTCGATCTGCCCTAATTTGCTCATTTATGTGCAATACCAACGGCAAAACACTTTTAAAAAACAGTTCTTTCCTTTTTTTCGCGACCCTGATCTTGCGCATGTCCCTGGGAAGACTGGTCACAAAAAGGCGCGGGACGAAGCTCTCTCCAGCGCGCACGGCGTGAAAGTCATATCCAATGTTGGAAAACGCCCGAGACAGGGTTCCCGTCGTGTACCGAAGTTGCTTGTCTCCGAGACGCTCTATCCTCAGTTCCTCAGCGCTGACAACTTCCGGTACCGCATCCGGCGGCAAAAATTCAGCGTCGGGGACGCGCGCGACGCGGTCAACCGGCACAAGCACAGCCATCACGATCAGCGTCAACGTGACAGTCCCGATCAAGCTCAGAACAGCCCTCTCAAACAATTTCATCAGCCACCGTCTCCGTTATCCATCTCGGCATACACTCTGGGGAATTTAACTCTGGTCAATGCTCTCCCCAATTCCCTCCCTGTCTCGACCGAAAAGAATGCCAAGCGCGGAGACACGTGCACACAACTCAAATCCAACAATGCCATAAAGACCTTTGACCGCAGTCAAATTTTACCGGAGAGCACTGCATAGGTGCCAGTCGTTTTTTGGCCGATATCCGTGTCGTATATTTCGAGAGTAGCTGCAATATGTTAGGTAGTCGGTTTGCATTTTAGCTTGAACCGAGAACAGAAAAACTGTGGGATTAAAGCAACAGTACGAAGTAACGAGACAGTCGTCTCGGGGCAGTTCTGCGGGGTTAGGTTTGCGACCGGAGGAGGCCAACGATGTCGTAGACATCGTCTAAAATGGTAACCGCAATGGCCCGCGCGCGCGCGGAGCCCGTCGCCAAGACAGCATCCAAATAACCCGGATCTCTCATCATTCGGGCCATCTCATCACCAATCGGCCCCAGGATGGAAATCGCGAGGTCCGTCAAATCTACCTTGAAATTAGAAAACTGCGCACCGTCAAATTGCGTGCACACATCGGCCAGGCTCCGGTCCGACAATGCCGCATAAATTCCGAACAAATTGGCGGCTTCTGGCCTGCCCGCCAAATCCTTTGGATCGCCCGGCAAATCTTCCGGATCTGTTTTGGCTTTTCGGATTTTCCTGGCAATGGCATCAGGCCCATCGGTCATATTAATTCGAGACGCTTCCGAAGGGTC
>NHHQ01000124.1 GCA_002170915.1 Rhodospirillaceae bacterium TMED167
CGTGATGGCGGATCTAGAGGAGGCTGGACTATTATTTTCCCCCCACACTTCAGCGGGCCGGCTTCCAACAGAAGCAGGCCTGCGTATTTTTGTTAACGGTCTGTTGGAAATCGGTAATTTGACACGAGACGAGTCGGCGGATTTGGAAAGCCGGTTTGCGGGCACAGGAAGAAGCTTCGAGCGTGTTCTGGAGAACGCGACCAGCACACTCTCTGGACTTTCCAACTGTGCGGGCATCGTCATGGCACCTAAGACCGAGACCCCACTCAAACAGATTGAGTTCGTGCATCTTAATCCTGGCCGGGCCCTGGTCGTGATGGTGACGGCAGAGGGGATTGTGGAAAACCGGGTCATCAAGGTACCCAAGGATATCCCCCCGTCGGTCCTCGTTGAAGCCACGAACTTTCTCAATCAGCGTCTCGTGGGTCAGACCATTGGAGACACCCGCGCCGTCATTCTGGAAGAACTTGAACAAAACAAGGCAGCCCTCGATCAACTAACCGGCAAGGTTGTTCAGGCAGGTCTTGCAACCTGGTCTGGCGAGGGCGGAGCGGGCACGCTCATCGTGAGCGGCCACGCCAATCTTCTGGAAGATGTGAACGTGGTCACAGACCTGGAACACATCCGCACTCTTTTTAATGCGCTTGAGACTAACGAGCTCATGCTAAAGGTCCTGGAGATGACGGACCAGGCTGAGGGTGTGCAAATCTTTATCGGCGCTGACAACGAACTCTTTAATCTCTCCGGCTGCTCCTTTATTGTCGCGCCTTATAAGGCGGGTCATAGCCAACTGGTCGGCGCCATCGGCGTCATTGGGCCAACCCGGATGAATTACGCGCGTATCATTCCCATGGTGGACTACACGGCCAAGCTTATTGGCCGAATGATGGGAACGCACGAACAAGACTTGGATGTGAAAAGACCATGATAGAAATGAACGATACAGAAAATAACTCCGCCGACGAAGAGCCTCACACCGAGGCGGCGGACGCGGCCGGTACGACGGACCCATTTGAAGCTGGAACTGACCCGCAACCCGAGGAATCGGCAGGCAGTGAGAGCGCCACCGATGGCGAGTCGACGCCAGATGAGGCGGCTGAGGAAGACGGAGAGGCCCCCGAGGACAAGAGGCCGCCGACTTATGAGGAATTGGAGTCCGACATTGCCGCGCTGAAAGACCAGTTACTTCGCACCATGGCGGAAGCGGAAAATGTGCGCCGCCGGACGGAGCGCGAAAAGGCGGACGCCTCCAAATATGCAGTAACCAATTTTGCGCGCGCCATCCTGAGCGTCGCGGACAATTTAAACCGCGCTCTTGAGAGCGTCTCCCAGGAAGTCCGGGATACCAATGAGGATCTTAATAACCTGTATATCGGAATCGAAATGACCGAAAACGAGCTGGAGAATGTCTATCAGCAGTTTGGGATCAAAACCATCGAAGCGCTCGGTAAAAAGTTCGATCATAATTATCACCAGGCGATGTTCGAGGTAGAAGACCCGGAACAGCCGGCCGGCCTCGTAATTCAGCAGGTACAAAAAGGTTATATGTTGCAGGACCGGCTCCTGCGCGCCGCCATGGTCGGCGTGTCCAAGGGTGGCCCCAAAATAGAGGATACCCCGCCTGCGGAGAATTCCCCCGCGGACTCTTCGGGCGATAATCTGGTAAAAACGTCAACAGCCTACGAAAAACAATCAGACGCTGCCGACCACGAAGCAGGTGGCACTGGGCCCCACGTGGACAAAGAGCTTTAATTTCAACGAAAAATAAACCCTAGAAACTTTATGCTTAAACGGTTGCGGGGATCGGTTACCCACCCTATATATCCGCTGGATAAATTTGCATTAACGTGTTTTACGATATGCTCGGATAGCTGCGGGTTAAAGCCGAACGGTGCCTCGGAGGTTCGCCAGCGAACGCCATATAGGGCCGCCAGCTTCTGTCGCTGAATAGAGAGGACAAAATGAGCAAAGTGATTGGGATCGACCTTGGAACCACCAACTCGTGCGTTGCACTGATGGAGGGTTCTGACGAAAAGGTGATTGAAAATGCGGAAGGGGTTCGGACAACCCCGTCCATGGTGGCTTTTGCGGATGGAGAGCGGCTTGTTGGGCAGCCTGCCAAACGCCAAGCCGTAACCAACCCGGAAAACACGCTTTCCGCCATCAAAAGGCTAATCGGTCGGAGATATGACGATCCGCTGACCGAAAAGGACAAGGGTCTCGTGCCTTTTGAGATCGTATCCGGCGACAATGGTGATGCCTGGGTCGAAGCGGAAGGCAATAGATACAGCCCGAGCCAGATGAGCGCCTTCATTCTGCAAAAGATGAAAGAGACGGCAGAAGCATATCTTGGTGACAGCGTCACCCAAGCCGTCATCACGGTTCCGGCCTATTTCAACGACTCACAGCGCCAAGCCACCAAAGACGCTGGAAAAATAGCCGGCCTTGAAGTGCTGCGCATTATTAATGAACCGACGGCAGCTGCCCTCGCGTACGGCCTCGATAAAAAAGACGGGGGCACTATCGTTGTGTATGATCTTGGTGGCGGTACATTCGACGTCTCTGTGCTTGAGATTGGAGACGGCGTTTTCGAAGTGAAGTCCACAAATGGCGATACTTTCCTGGGCGGGGAAGATTTTGACCAATGCATCATCGACTATCTGGCCGATGAATTTAAAAAAGAACAGAGCGTTGACCTGCGCCAAGATAAACTGGCGCTGCAACGTTTGAAGGAAGCGGCGGAAAAGTCGAAGACCGAGCTTTCGAGCGCTATGCAAACGGAAGTGAACCTGCCATTTATCACAGCGGATGCGAGTGGGCCAAAACACCTCAACATCAAACTTACCCGCGCGAAGCTGGAAGCCCTAGTCGAGACCCTCATCGACCGCACCATTGAACCCTGCAAGGCAGCTCTCAAGGACGCTGGCATCTCGGCGGGTGAAATTGACGAAGTCATTTTGGTCGGCGGCATGACCCGCATGCCCAAAGTCCAGGAACGTGTGCAGGAGTTTTTTGGCCGCGAACCACACAAAGGTGTGAACCCTGATGAAGTGGTGGCGCTCGGTGCCGCCATTCAGGGCGGGGTACTCCAAGGGGACGTCAAGGATGTGCTGTTGCTTGACGTTACACCTTTGTCCCTAGGTATTGAGACCTTGGGCGGCGTATTCACGCGGCTCATTGACCGCAACACGACGATCCCCACTCGGAAAGGCCAGGTGTTTTCCACGGCGGAAGACAATCAAAACGCCGTGACCATCCGGGTCTTCCAGGGTGAGCGTGAAATGGCGGCGGACAACAAACTGCTTGGACAATTCGACCTAATGGGTATCCCACCCGCAACCCGGGGCATGCCACAAATTGAAGTAACGTTCGACATTGATGCCAACGGTATTGTAAACGTGTCGGCAAAGGACAAAGCCACGGGCAAGGAACAACAGATTCGTATCCAGGCGTCAGGTGGCTTATCCGACGACGATATCGAACAGATGGTGCAGGATGCCGAGTCTCATGCCGAAGAGGACAAAGCCCGTCGCGAGCTTATTGAAGCCCGTAACAATGCGGACGGCCTTGTTCACTCGACGGAACAAAACCTGAAGGACTACGGCGACAAAGTGTCAGAGGATGAACGCGGTGAGATTGAAACCGCTGTGCAATCTTTGAAAGATGTTCTTGATGGCGAGGACCTAGACGATATTCAAGCCAAATCAGATGCCCTTATGCAGGCCGCCATGAAACTTGGGGAAGCCATGTATAAGGCAAGCCAGGAAGAAGGTGGTCCGAACATGGCCGGCATGGGACCAGACATGAGCGGCCCCGGCAGCATGGAAGGAGACGCGCCAGGCGCCGACGAGGACACCTCCGCCCAAACCGATGATACGGTTGTCGATGCAGAGTTCGAGGAAGTGGCCCCCGGGGACGGCGATGCGGAGAAAAAAGACAGCTAATGCGTTCCCGGTGCAAGGGGATTTCCCTTCCAGGTATTCACAGGCAGGCCGGGCATCTTTAAACAGGTGTCCGGTTTCCTTCGGCAAGCAGGTCCAGCCAGATGGCAAAAGAAGATTACTATGCAACATTAGGCATTGATCGGGACGCAGACGCGTCAGAAATCAAAAAAACCTATCGTAAACTAGCGATGAAATACCATCCGGACAAAAATCCGGGGGACGAGGTGGCTGAGAAAAAATTTAAGGAGCTGAACGAGGCCAATGACGTGCTGTCGGACGATGAAAAGCGCGCGGCCTATGATCGATTTGGTCATGCTGCCTTTGAACAGAGCAGCCCGAGCGGCGGCGGCGGCGGCTTTGGTGGCTTCTCGGATATTTTCGATGAAATGTTTGGCGATGCCTTTACCAGTGGGGGCAGACGGAACGCGCAGCAACCCGGTAGGGGTTCAGACCTCAGATATAATATGGAGGTAACCCTTGCCCAAGCGTACGCGGGCCACAAAACAAATATTCGCGTCCCAACATCTGTGCAGTGCGGCAACTGCGGTGGCTCAGGCTCCAAGGGTGGCGTGGCGCCCGAAACCTGCCATTCCTGTCACGGCCACGGAAAAATCCGCGCACAACAGGGATTCTTCACTATTGAAAGGACCTGCCCCACCTGTCACGGTCAGGGTCAGGTGATCAAGGAGGCCTGCGGCAAGTGTTCTGGGTCAGGCCGGGTGCATCAAGAGAAGACCCTATCCGTCACCATTCCGGCNGGCGTCGAAGACGGNACACGCATTCGTCTGTCAGGCGAGGGAGAAGCCGGTCTCAACGGCGCGCCATCAGGCGANCTTTATATTTTTATCTCCGTTGCACCNCACCACATATTCCAACGNGACAGCGCNAATATNTATTGTAAGGTGCCACTGCCCTTCACNACTGCGTCCCTAGGCGGGCATATCGAAGTNCCCACCGTCGACGGCAGNCGNGCCCGCATTACGATNCCATCGGGNACTCAATCCGGCCACCAATTCCGGCTCAAAGCAAAAGGCATGTCCATCCTACGCTCCAAGGAGTGCGGCGACATGTTTGTGCAAGCCTCCGTCGAGACGCCGGTTAATTTGTCAAAAAAACAAAAAGATCTCTTGAAGGAATTTGAGCAAGAAGGCAAATCAGCCGAAAATAGCCCTGAATCAGCGGGCTTCTTCTCGAAGGTCAAAGACCTATGGGAAGACCTGAAGGATTAACACAATTGATTATTCCATTGTAAAACAGGGCTGAACCCCTTTAATACCCTAATGAAGATTGGCATTACAGGATGCGCGGGCCGGATGGGCCAAATGCTGGTGCGCGAAGTGCATTTAGCTGACAACTGCACGCTCGCGGGGGGCACAGAAGAGACCGGCCATACTGCACTGGGCCAAGATATAGCTGAGACAGCTGGCCTGGATGCATGCGGCATCGCCATCATGGACGACAGTGACGCGCTGTTTGCTGCAGCGGACGCGATCATCGATTTCACGATCGCGCCGGTGACGGGGAACCACACCAGTTTCGCCAAGAAACACGCCACCAATTTAATCCTCGGGACGACGGGCCACGATGGGGATCAGCTAGCCTCTATTGAGGCCGCAGCAATGCACATACCCATTGTCAAAGCGATGAATTTTTCCGTGGGCGTCAATGTATTGTTCGCGCTGACCAAACAGTTGGCGGGCACGCTTGACGAGGATTTCGATATTGAGATCGTTGAAATGCACCACAGACATAAAGTGGATGCTCCCTCCGGCACCGCCCTTGGGCTTGCTCAGGCAGCGGCGGATGGACGGGGAGTTGATCTCAACAACGTGGCCGATCGGGGACGAGACGGTATTACGGGACCGCGGCAACGGGGCAATATAGGGCTTGCAGCACTTCGGGGAGGGGATGTCGTGGGCGAACACGATGTCGTGTTCGCCGGAGCATCCGAGCGGATCAAGCTCAGCCATATTGCCACCTCTCGGGAGATTTTTGCCAAGGGCGCCGTGCGGGCCGCACTCTGGTCGAAGGGCGCGGACCCTGGTCTTTATGACATGCTGGACGTGCTAGGTTTTTCCGGCCGGAACACCTGACGCACACTCATCCACCAAGCACCCGTCGTAAGGCGCGGTGCAGAAGATCCAAAGCCGTGTCGCGTTCCGCCAAGTCTAAAAAATCACCAAATCGGCGGGTGCGCCCCTTGCAAGAAACAATCAATCCCCCGCCCCTCTCATGTAACGCTAAGCGCAAGTCTGTCCACCGGGGATCAAATCACGCCAGGCTTAACCGGCCATGTCGGTCTGTTGTTCTAACAATAAAATAATACTCGGATACAGTGACATATTCGTTCTGTCGGACATTGCCCTCGCAATATTTATAGACGGCATACAGCAAAACCACCTCGAGCCTCAAGAAGCCGAGCACCGACTGAGAGCGCAAGCTCATAAAAACAAGCCCGACCAGCAGACACACCACACCGAAAAGGGAAAGGCTCCACCGCACAAAAGGCAATCGATCGGCAACAACCGGCGTCAGTCAGATTTCCAGATGCATGGTTGGGACACCCGGTTCCGATGGGTTTGGTATCTTATTGACTACTGAGATTGCCATTTCGCCCTAAACCCGTAAAGTCAATGCCCCGGGTTAACATCAATTGCTGGTGTCAAACCGGCTAAGACCTGATATTTCAAACGCATCGGATGTCAGCGTGGTTCACGATGGAAAAAGACGTTATTCATTCCTTTTACGCCAAACTTCGGGACGCCAATCCTGAACCCAGGGGCGAGCTAGATTATGTTAACGCCTACACATTGCTGGTGGCTGTCGTGCTGTCCGCCCAGGCCACCGATGTGGGGGTCAACAAAGCCACAAAGACCCTGTTTAAAATCGCCGATACGCCGGAGAAAATGGTCAAACTCGGCGAAGCCAGGGTCAAAGACCATATCAAAACCATCGGCCTCTTTAATGCGAAAGCCAAAAATGTCATCAAACTCAGTCAGATGCTCATCGACGAGCACACCAGCGCCGTGCCCCGGGACCGGGAGACTCTCGAGAAGCTGCCGGGTGTCGGCCGCAAGACAGCCAACGTGGTTCTCAACATTGCCTTTGGTGAACCCACCATCGCCGTCGACACACACCTGTTCCGCATAGGCAACCGGACAGGCCTGGCTAAAGGAAAGACACCCCTCGCCGTGGAGAAAAAACTGGAAAAAGTGACGCCGCAAGAATTCATGTACCATGCCCATCATTGGCTCATTCTACATGGCCGCTATATATGCAAAGCGCGGAAGCCGGACTGTCTAAACTGCATCGTCCGCGAAGAGTGCGGCTTTAAAAGAAAAGCAGTATAAGCGGTTTTAGCGATTATCCCTGGAGATATCCTGATCAGGTAACTGATCAAATCTGCGTTCGGGGACAGGGAGTTCGGGGACGGTGAGTTCACCCTCTTGCCGGACCCCGGATGAAGCCGGGCCGTTTCGCAAATTCCCTGTGTCCGGATCACGGGCGCCTCGCTCACCGAGATCGGCCCCGCCAGTTTTTTGAGCGAGCTTTTGAATAATACTGGCGTAACAGAGGCGTTGGTTCACATGATCAAGTCCTGCCTCACGGGGACGAAGGTCAACATGCTCAACGGCAAACGTTCCATCATCATCGTATAAAAAGAGATACACAACGCAGACCGGGGACCGGTATTGCCAAATCCGGGCCGGGGGTTCGGACCTCTCAAATTCAGGGGGCCCAATAAGCTCGATAACTTCTGCACCGTTCAGGGTGGCCAGTCGCTCTTCGAAATTGGTCAGATCAATTTCAAGCGCGGCCACCTCCTGGCCTACGGTCCCTCCGCCAACTTGTTTTGCATCCGCGTCTCTGGATAGGTCCGCCAAGGCGTCTTTTGGCACGTCTCTGGACACACTCTTGAGGGTTTGGGGATCTAGCGTACAGGCCCCCAAGAACACGGAAATTGCTAGCAGAGACAGACACCGCCGTAGCCATCCTAAATAGTATGAACCCTGCGCCAGGGTTCCAATAAAATGAACGCTTGAAAGGAGAGCGACCTTACCCATGTCCAGTGGAACCGCCGAACAACCAGTCCTATTCGTTCCTACCGGACTCGCCGGTGGCCTCGGCCTCTTCCAGCGAGGCCATGTCACCGGAAATTTCGCCACCGGACTCGATAACAATCTTGCCATACCGGACAGATCCGCTGATCCGGCCTTCTTTCCGGATAGTGAGTCTGTCCGTCGCTACGAGCGTGCCTTCAAAGTATCCACTGATATCTGCTTCCTGAACATTAGCGCTGCCTTTGTAAAATCCCGTCGGCATTACTTCGATCATGTGTGCCTCAGACAGTACGGCCTCTACCCGGCCTTCAACCACAAGCTTCTCGCAAGCAGTAATCTCCCCGTTTAGGCAAATATTCCGGCCAACAGTCAGGCGATTGGCTTCGTCTTCCAAAGAGAGCCGGTGTTCTCCCCGGCGCGAAACTCCTGGAATTTCAGCAACACGGCGGGGTATTTCTGGCCGGAAAAG
>NHHQ01000125.1 GCA_002170915.1 Rhodospirillaceae bacterium TMED167
CGGGAACTCATGGCCGTAGAGAATTCGTTCTCCCCGCTCATACATGGGCCAGATGCTCGTCTCCGTGGACCCCGTGAGGTAATCCCGAACAATCATCTCAAGCGGCAGCATATCCAGGTCTTTGACCATCGCGACATTGGGGTCGGGATAGCTGATGACATGGTTGGGGCAGATATCCGCCGTTTCATCAAACCAGAACTTAGCGGTCTGGGTGAGCACTTGGCCCTTAAAAGGCACCGATGCCAGAACTTGATCAAAGGCTGACTGGCGATCTGTCGAGATCAGCAACCGCCGCCCGTCCGGCAAGCCATAAGCATCACGGACCTTGCCACGGTAGAAGTCCGGCAATTCTGGAAATTCAGCGTCGGTGAGACAATTATCTACCAAATGTTGCGACGTCAAAACATGTACTCCCTCGGAATAAAAATATCAGATGACGGAAGCCTCTTGGCCAGTCAATTCGTTATAACCAGCGTCACGGACTTTTCCACCCCATTCTGGTTCTGCAGTTGAATGACTCGTTTGAATTAAAAATTGTGATGAATTTGCAGATTACAGGGCGCCTCCAGTAAGGTGTCTGATAAGATTGTGGTTTGGTCAGCAAGGCCGTAAAGTANGAGNAAGCGCCGGCNGAGGCGCAGGGATACGGGCAACNGAATAGAGAGGCAGGGCATGTATGATTTGAAAGATTTCTGCTCGGACGTCAAAACGGCACTTTCAACCCAAGACGGCNNACAGGNGCGCGAGTCCGTCCGCCAAAAACTCGAAAAACTGCTGACCAACGAAGATTTTGTCNCCACACACTGTCATGAAGAGGCAAAAGTCGGCGTCCATNTNCTTTATCAGGACGATGAGTTGGGTTTTATGGTCCTCAACCACGTGATCAATAAGGGTAGAAAATCTCCCCCTCATGACCATGGCGACTCCTGGGCAATTTACGGCCAAGCCGTCGGCCACACGGATATGAGCGAATTCGACCGGCTCGACAATGAATCCGAAGAAGGCGTTGCCGAGGTAAAAATGGTGCGTGAATACCGCCTCACGCCCGGCCTCGCCGGCATGTTCGGCCCCCGCCAAATTCACGCCATCAATTTCGTTGAGGGCTCCCGATTTATCCGCATCACCGGCACGGACCTCTCCCGCATAACCACCCGTAAGTTTGACATGGCGGCGGGTACGGTGACGGAAGTCCTCCCTACGGCAGGATCTTTGGGGGCGGGCGCTAACTCGGCTTAACCTGCCCCCGCCGGCGGGACCCCGCAAAACCGTTCGTCTGAAAACAACCATATTGAGAGTAGGCCGCAGATAAGGCTGGGACGGTGTGTCTGCGGACTCAGTCCTTCCGAGCGGCCAGTAGGAACTCCTTATTGCCTTGCGGTCCCTTGACGGGACTTTCCGTGATGCCGAGGACAGTCCAGCCGGGACGATCGCCAACCCATTTCTCAACAACATCGCAAACCAGCGTATGGCGCGCAGGGTCACTCACCACGCCTTTTTTCCCCACATGCTCCTTCCCCACTTCGAACTGGGGTTTAATGAGAGTGATCATTTGGCCGCGCGAAGCCACCAGACCCATCCCGGCGGGGAGGACTGTCCGAAGGCCAATGAAGCTCGCATCACAAACAAGCAGGTGAACCGGCTCCGGNACCTGCTCCGCNGTCAAATACCGGGCATTGGTCTTCTCGTACACGATCACGCGATCATCCTGGCGCAGCCTCCAGGCGAGTTGACCATGCCCCACATCGACGGCATAGACCTTGGCCGCTCCCCGGCTTAGGAGCACGTCCGTGAAGCCACCAGTTGATGCCCCTATATCGAGCGCTGTCGCACCCATGACATCCAGATCGAAATAATTAAGCCCGTGATCGAGCTTTAAGCCCCCCCGTGAAACCCAGGGATGNTTTTGTCCTCTAAGGGTCAAGGCGGTGTCGAGTCTCACCTGGGTACCGGGTTTCTCGAATTTCCGGGTACCGGTAAAAACAAGTCCAGCCATAACAAGTGCCTGGGCCTTGGCGCGAGACTCCGCCAGGCCGCGCTCTACGAGCAGCTGATCCAGACGAATTTTGGGAGCGGACGCCAGCTGGTCCTCCGAGCTGGTGTTTACCCGACCTTAAGCCCGAGCCGGCTGGTCGAGGGAGTCGAGCAGTTTGCTCTCTCCAAGCGCGGTCAGCGCCGTCGCCACAATGTCTGTCCGCTTGAGGCCCGCGAGCGCATATTGCGTCTCCGGGCTGTCCTGGTCGAGAAAGACATCCGGCAGCGTCATTGCCCGGAACTTAAGACCTTTATCAAAAGCGCCAGAATTGGCGAGGAACTGCATGACGTGAGAGGCAAAGCCGCCAATNGCCCCTTCCTCGATGGTNATCAGGACTTCGTGTTCGCGCGCCAGGCGGGCGATCATGTCTTCATCCAACGGTTTGGCAAACCGGGCATCGGCCACGGTCGTGGACCAACCAAGTGATGCCATCTCGTCCGCCGCTTCCAAACACTCGCCCATGCGTCCCCCCAGGTTGAGAAGTGCAATGGACGTCCCCTCCCGGAGGATCCTGCCCTTGCCGATTTCNAGCGGCACGCCGATCTCTGGCATGTCCACGCCAAAGCCTTCGCCCCTGGGATAGCGGAACGCACTCGGCCGGTCATCCAAAGNTGCCGCAGTCGCCACCATATGCTTNAGCTCNGCCTCGTCGGCACAGGCCATGACNACNAAGTCCGGNAGGCACGCGAGATANGTNANATCAAATGACCCNGCGTGCGTNGCGCCATCTGCGCCCACCAACCCNGCCCGGTCGATGGCAAAACGTACCGGCAGTTTCTGAATGGCGACGTCGTGGACCACTTGATCATAGCCCCGCTGCAGGAAAGTGGAATAAATCGCAGTAAACGGTTTATACCCCTCCGTTGCCAACCCTGCTGCAAATGTCACACCATGCTGTTCCGCGATCCCCACATCAAAAGTTCGGTCGGGAAAGGCGACACCAAATTTATCAAGTCCCGTGCCGGATGGCATGGCGCCGGTGATGGCAACAATGGTCTCGTCCTTCTCAGCCTCTTGGATGAGGGCGTGCGCGAAAACGCCTGTGTAGGAGGGCGCATTTGGCGTCGGCTTATTTTGCTTACCGGTCACAACATCAAACTTGGAAACCCCGTGGTATTTGTCTACCGACTGTTCCGCTGGTTCGTAGCCGTGGCCCTTCTCCGTCACCACATGCAGCAGCACCGGCGCGGCATCTTCCATGTCCCTGATGTTTTTCAGGATCGGCAAAAGGTGATCTACATTGTGGCCGTCAATCGGTCCCACGTAGAAAAATCCCATTTCCTCGAACAGTGTGCCGCCTGTCAGAATTCCCCTCGCATACTCTTCAGCGCGCCGTGCGGTTTCCCCCAGTCGTTTCGGAAACTTGCCGGCCACCTCCTTCGCGAAATGACGGATGGAACCGTACTGTTTGGACGATATCAAGCGGGATAAATACGCGCTCATCGCGCCCACTGGTGGCGCAATGGACATATCATTATCATTCAAGATCACGACCAGCCGGGAGTCCATAGAGCCGGCATTGTTCATGGCTTCGTAAGCCATGCCTGCGCTCATGGCGCCATCGCCGATAACTGCAATGACGTTGCGATCTTCCCCCTTCAGGTCACGCGCAACCGCCATACCAAGGCCGGCAGATATGGACGTCGAGCTATGAGCTGCGCCAAAGGGGTCGTATTCACTCTCTGAACGCTTAGTAAATCCGGATAGCCCGCCGCCCTGTCGAAGGGTCCGGATGCGATCCTTGCGGCCAGTGAGAATTTTATGGGGATAGGCCTGATGGCTCACATCCCAGATCAGCCGGTCATGGGGTGTTTCGAANACGTGATGCAGTACGGTCGTCAGTTCCACNACACCNAGGCTCGCACCGAGATGNCCNCCCGTAATCGACACGGCTTCAATNGTTTCCNGNCGNACNTCNTCAGAGAGCTGNTTNAACTGNNCGGCGGACANNTCCTTAAGATCAGCCGGCGTGTTGACNGTATCCAGCAAAGACGATGAANCGTTTTTGGCCACGANGAACCCCTTTTACGNGTTANTNTNACTTTTTTTATCTCTAATNACGCCGTTGTACNACAAATTCNGCCAAGTCCCTCAGAAGATTGCTTTTTTCTCCAAAAATCTCAAGATGTTTTATGGCCTGCTCGGTGAGAATATCCGCCTGCTTACGCGCACGCTCAATGCCCAGGATCGAGACAAAGGTTGCCTTTCCAGCATCCTCATCCTTGTGTACGGCCTTTCCCATTTCCTCGGCCGAGCCCTCCACATCAAGGAGGTCATCAACAATTTGGAAGGCAAGTCCGAGATCATGGGCATACGCGCTCAACCGNTGGCGTTGAGACTCATTGGTTTNCCCGAGGATGGCCCCGGTCATGCAGGCGTAGTTGATCAAGGCCCCCGTCTTCATTCGCTGAAGGCGGGTGATTTCGGGCATACCGAGATCATGCTCCTCCGCGACCAAGTCTAGCATTTGTCCGCCCACCATCCCCTGCGCTCCGATAGCCTTAGCCAACTCCAGGATCAGTTCAGCACGGACCTCCGCCCTTTGATGGGTCTCATCACCGGCGAGAATTTCGAATGCCAACGAAATGAGCCCGTCACCCGCCAGGATTGCCGTCGCCTCATCAAACTTCTTGTGGCACGTGGGTTTACCTCGGCGGAGGTCATCATCGTCCATCGCTGGCAGATCATCGTGAATGAGGGAATAGGTGTGAACCATTTCCACCGCCGCAGCGACGCGCTCCGAGCACGTCCGGGAGACATTAAAAAGGTCCGCACTGGCAAGGACAAGGAACGGCCGGAGACGTTTACCGCCAGCAAAGCAAGAATAGCGCATAGCCTCCAAAACCTTTACCTCAGCTCCGTCAGCCATGGCAATCAATCGGTCCATGCCCGCTTCTGTGAGACTTGCCGCCTCGGATAATGCGTCTTTAAAGGAACTCACTGAAGGTGCCTACTCAATCTCCGCCGGCTCTGCGGAGACGCCGCCATCTGGGCCTACGTTGATTTTCTCAATCCGTTCCCGGGCTTCCTGCAACTTGGCCTCGCAATGCTGCTTCAGGAAGGTTCCACGTTCATAAGCCCCGATCGCCTCATCCAATTTACCAGAGCCTTGCTCAAGGCCGCCGACAATTATTTCGAGCTCTTGAAGGGCATCCTCGAAGTTCATTTTCTTGATGTCCGCAGGCACGGATTTTTCAACCATTTTTACCTCTTCGCCGCCAAGCGTCANTCGATCAGTAGGGCAGATTTNTCACGGTNGAAATTGTACGCTCCCCCCTCCGCACGGGCAAGGTCGAAGCCTCACTTTATCCCGCAGTGATCAATTCCCGNACATGATACGCGGTGCTGTCGGCAAGCGCTTGAAGGTCATAGCCCCCTTCCAGCGAGGACGCGGCCCGGCCGCCGCAGCAATCTGCCGCAATGCCAAGGAGTTCCCGAGTGATCCAACCAAAATCTTCCGTCTCCACATTGAGCTTGCAGAGCGGGTCACGGACATGAGCGTCGAACCCAGCAGAGATGAGAAGAAGATCCGGGTCGAAGGCCTTCAAGGCTGGAAAGATGACATCGGTGTAAGCCGTTCGAAATTCAATGGAACCGGCGCCCGGCGCAAGCGGCACATTGACTATATTCCCGACACCGGTCTCGGATGCTGCCCCTGTTCCGGGATAGGCCGGATACTGATGGCTGGAACCGTAAAACAGGGATGATTCCACCTCGAACATATGTTGGGTGCCGTTGCCGTGGTGCACGTCGAAATCAATGACAGCAACTTTTCCGGCGCCATGCACCAACTGGGCGTGCCGTGCCGCGATGGCGACATTGTTGAACAGGCAGAATCCCATCGCACGGGCGTGTTCGGCATGATGGCCGGGCGGCCGAAGAGCACAAAAGGCGTTATCGACCTCGCCAGTCATCACGAGATCAACCGCATCACAAAGCCCTCCCACGGCTCGCAAAGCAGCCTCACCAGAGGCCGGGGAGAGGGTTGTATCGGGATCAAGGGAGACGGATCCCTCGATCGGCACAGCCGACAGAACATGGTCCACATAGACCGGGTCATGCATATTGTGCAATACAGCAGGATCAGCTTCGGGCGCCTGCTTTCTCCGCAAAACCCCGAAATCGCCGCCCGCCAAGACCGAATAAATCGACTGGAGACGCTCAGGTGATTCGGGATGGCCTGGCCCAGGTTTATGGCCAAGACATTTTTCATGACTGTAAAAAATGGTCGTCACGGTCTCTCCTCCTGAAACTGGCCCAGCGCGCCTGTGGTCATGCAAAATGGGTCATGCCAGGGTCCGCTTGCAACGCCACGCCTTCGCGTCATCTTGCGGCGTTTCGTGTCCCACATGGCACGCTGCCCCATTCTTTTTGCCTGTGCAGCTTGACATGCAATGGGCTTCTCCGGGTATCATTAGGGCTAATCATAAATCAAGCAAGGGCGTTTGAAACGCCACTGAATTAAATCATGAATGTTATTCTGAGACGCACGTTCGGGCTGTTGGACGACTCTTTGGAACCGGCCACGTCGCTGTTGAAGGCGATGGCTAACAAGCACCGCCTCCTGATTCTCACAAAACTGGCGGACCGCGAGTACTCGGTTAAGGAACTGGAACAAGTGACGGGCTTGGCGCAATCAGCACTGTCGCAGCACCTGGCCCGTCTTCGCAGAGACTGGCTGGTGGTCACACGCAAGTCAGCACAAACGGTGTTTTACCGACTGGCAGATCACAAGACCCGGAAGGTTCTGGAAACTTTGGACCATCTTTACGAACGGGAATTCGAAACACCCCTCTCCTGAAAGTCAACCATGTGGAGCCTAATTGGTCATTTTGGCCAAAAGCGACTCGCACCCCCCTCCCAATTCGGCTATAAGTACACAAATTTTATGGAAAACGAGCCGATGCATATGTCCGATGATATTCCGCCAACTCTTTGACGGTGTCTCCTGCACCTATACTTACCTAATCGCCAGTCGACCGGGTGGTGAGGCATTGCTCATTGATCCCGTGATGGAAAATGTCGGTCGCTATCTCCAATTAATGGAGGAACTTGACCTCACGTTGGTGAAAGCAGTGGACACTCATGTGCACGCGGATCACATCACCGGCCTTGGTGAACTGCGCGACCGCACGAGTTGCATCACNGTCATGGGGGCCGCGGCTGACGTNGATGTGGTGTCGATGCGTGTGGAAGAAGGCGACATGATCAACATAGAGGGCATCTCGATCAACGTGATGTATACCCCTGGCCATACGCGTGATTCATACAGTTTTTTGTGGGGGGACAAAGTCTTCACCGGCGACACGCTGTTGATCCGCGGGACGGGACGCACAGACTTTCAGAACGGCAGTCCGGAGGACGCCTATAAGTCCCTGTTCAATAAACTTCTGAAGCTGCCAGACGAGACTATGGTCTATCCAGGTCACGACTANAAAGGCGACACGGTCAGCAGCATTGGCGAAGAACGGGCATTCAACCCCCGCCTTCAAGTTTCCTCTGCCGAGGAGATATGCAGACATCATGAACAATCTTGGCCTTCCTAATCCAAAGATGATGGACGTCGCGGTTCCNGCAAATCTTCAGGTCGGGCTTAAGGATGTTGCGCCGGAGACCGAGGAAAGAACCTTGCCAGCTATCGAGGCCCTGAACAGATTGGACGCGGGAGGCGCNTTATTCATTGACCTCCGGGAGCAGTCTGAGCGCGANAAAATCGGCGTTATACCGGGCTCCATTCATGTTCCCTACCAGCGACTTGACGATCATAAAAAAGAGGAAGGTCTTTTGTCCGCGCTCTCGAATCAAACNGGCCAGCAGCTGCTACTCTACTGCGCTTACGGGGAAAGGTCTGCTCTCGCACTCAGGGATCTAAAAAAAGTAGGATTTAAAAATATACGTCATCTGGGAGGGGGCATCGATGCCTGGATCAACGCTCAGGGACCGCTCGAACGGATTAACCCAGAAACCAGCTAAGCCGCCTGCCTGAAGAGGGTCACACCGCCTTCACCTTCCACTGCAGAGATTTTACCATCGGTCTCCAAATACCGGATGTGGGACAACGTCTCACCAACGGCAAAGAACAGCTGGTGTGGATCAGATAAAGGTTTGAAAAGTTTCGACGCGACATCAATAGCACTCCTTGCAGTGGAACAGGCATCGTAGGTCATATCGAGCCGGGAGGCATGATGCGCTTCGTATTCATCGAGCCGGACATGCAGGCCCCGAAACGGCAGGTTATGACTCGGCAGCACCAAAGTCTCCTCAGGCAATGGCCGAAACTGTTGATTACTCTCCAAAAACGCTCGCAGAGGATCCCCGTCCGGCTCATCGGGTGGAAGGACAATTGTCGGTGTGATCTTTGGAAGGATCTGATCTCCTCCGATCAAGATTCCGTCCTCTCGGCAATAAAGACAGGCATGTTCGCTGGAATGTCCAAAGGCAACCATGACCTGCCAGTACCGGCCGCCGATTTCAATCCTGTCTCCATCAGCGATGACGCCATACGACGCAGGCATGCCGGAATACAGGTGATGAGACTCGAAGACGTGTTTAGCGATTTGTCTGACCTGGCCGTCGGTACACCCAGCTTTTTTGAAATAGCTGGAAAGTTCAGCGCTCTTGCCGTCCCAGTCCGCGCTGAAAAAATTTCCCTGACGCCATTCATTCTTGGTGGTCGTCAGGTCCAGGTGAAAGTCACTTTCGAACCAACCGGCCAGCCCCATATGATCCGGGTGTGCATGCGTGCAAATGAGCCGATTCAGGCGACCCTCGTGGGGCAAATCAGATAACAGGGTGCGCCATAATCTCCGGGTCTCTGGGGTATTGATGCCGGTGTCGATAAGTGCCCAACCATCGCCATCCTCCAAGAGCCACAAATTAATGTGATTCAGCTGAAACGGCAGAGGCATCCGCACCCATAGGACACCGTCGGCAATTTTACGAACCGATCCTCCATCAGGGAGATCCATGCTTAGAAATTCTATGGGAACGCTCATGCGTTCGGTCTTGTCAGGGAGCGGCACCAAGCCGCTCTGGTATCCAGGCACCGGAGGCGGAACCGCCCCTTACATCGCACCTGAACGCTAAGATCGCGCGACTCACCTGTTTTCACCGCCGTTTTTTCGCTCAGTTTACCCGTTGGCTCAATGTACCTGCTCTGGAGGCAACTCAAGCCGCAGCCAGGCTAACTCCTGTTTTATGGCCTCAAGCGTCGGTTTACCCGGTGCCTTAAGTGTTTCTGAAATAATTTCTCGCCGAATCCCTACCGGCAGGCGCTCCAAATTTTCCAGGAACAGAAATTTGATGGAGGGCCGAATGGTATCGGAGGTCAACAAGCCGAGAATGAGCCTTTTCCGGATATCGATGCGTAGATTGCCAGCTTCAGACAATTGAAAAAATTCTGTGACAAACAGACGTGCTTCTAGTTGCCCGTCCAAGAGATTCTTGAGGTTTTCCT
>NHHQ01000126.1 GCA_002170915.1 Rhodospirillaceae bacterium TMED167
ACGCCCATCTGTATCAGGTCGGATCCATGGGCTGTGCGTCCGGCATGGGGCTGGGAGTTGCACTGAATACGGCTAAACCGGTCATGGTTTTGGATGGAGATGGCGCTGCTCTAATGAAGTTGGGCACCTTGGCGACCATCGGTGCCCAAGCACCAGCCAATCTGGTCCACGTCGTGCTCGACAATGGTGTCCATGACTCAACCGGCGGGCAGGCCACCATGAGTCCACATGTAAACTTTGCACAGGTTGCCATCGCCTGCGGATACCGGTCCGGAATTTTCTGCGACTCACAAGATGAATTCGAAACGGCTCTAAAAACAGCCCAAGAGAGCAAAGGGCCGACGCTTATCCATGCCAAAATCGCCCCAGGGTCATTGGATAATCTTGGCCGACCTACTGTTAAGCCAAAAGATGTCGCCCGCAGGTTTCAGGCCTTCCTTGCAAGCTAGAGGCTGATCTCCATCTCCGCCAGGACATCTCCGACCGCTTCCACAGCCGCCTTCATGTCACCTTCAAACAAATGACCGATGCAGCCCATACGGAAACTGTCTGCTTTGGTTAACTTTCCAGGATAGATTGCGAACCCCTTATCCTTGAGGCGGCCATAAAATACATCAAACTCAAAATTAGTATGGGGCGGCCGATGAAAGGTCACGATAATCGGCGCTTGCAAATTGTCTGACAGATATGTTTGGAACCCCAGGCGTCTCATCCCCTCAATCAAAATACGGCAGTTCCCTGCATACCGGCGTCCCCGTGCGCCCACGCCACCTTCTTCTTTATGCTCTGAAATGGCCTGATCCAAAGCGGCCAGTACCTGTGTCGGTGGGGTAAAACGCCACTGACCGTTGCTCTCGAAGCCAGCCCACTGGGCATGGATATCCAACGCGAGCGAGTTGGCATTGCCCTTGGCCTTTTGAAGTGCCTCTATCTCCGTGACCACAAAGCCAATGCCCGGCACCCCTTCCAAACATTTATTTGACGACGCGACGACCCCCAAACAGGGAACATCCTGCACACTCAGGGGAAGCGCACCGAATGAACTCATGGCATCAATGATAAGGTGACAGTTGTTATCGTGCACCACTCCAGCAATCTCCGCAATTGGGTTTAGAATGCCCGACGTGGTCTCACAATGGACCGCAATCACATGGGTAATATCCGCGTTAGTAGCCAAAAATGACGCGAGCTCCGGTATATTGGGCGGCACATTCTCAGCAGTCTCCAGGGAGACATGTTTTCGGCCATGGTATTCACAGACCCGGTTGATGCGATGACCATACGCACCATTCACCAAAACGAGCACCCTGCCATCGCGTGGAATGAGCGACGTTANGGCAGCCTCCACGGCAAAGGTTCCGCTGCCCTGGAGCAGCACACAGACGTGAGAACCATCNACCACTCCGGCAATCTCCTCGATCCCAAGCCGCACCCGTTCCGTCATCGCGATGAATTCCAGGTCTCTTGATCCCCAGTCTCGCACCATGGCCTTTTTCACAGATTCGGAAGTCGTCAACGGACCCGGCGTGAGAAGAAGAGGATCATTCTGCAAATTTCTCATGACTTTTACTCAAACTCTCTTATTGTTTGGCCACAGTTCAGTCTGCAATCTAACATGACAGAGGACTTTCGCCATCAGCCACAATACTTGGCTCCACAAGATCGTAGAGTTCGGTGTCAGGCCCCTCGCATCCACGCNGGTGACACCTAACCAGATCACGACTCTCCGGCTGATAGCCGGTNTAGGCGCCGCAGCTATGTTCGCGGCCGGACAGAACGATTGGACAATTGCGGCCAGCATTTCATACACAGCTTCAATGCTGCTTGATCGGGCAGATGGGATCCTGGCCCGGCTCAGCGGCAAAACTTCACCCTGGGGACACCGGTATGATCTGATCGCAGACTCTCTCTGCAATGCTCTGGCCTTTATAGGTATTGGCATCGGGCTGAGAGAGAGTGACCTCGGCACCTGGTCTATCTTACTTGGTATTATCGCTGGCGCGGCGGTTTCCGCAATCCTTTGGCTGGTGATGAGAGCGGAGGAACGGGATGGCCGTCGGGCAGCCGANCTCGGCGGTCAGGCCGGTTTTGACCCCGACGATGCGCTCCTCTTCGTCCCTCTTGCCATGCTTCTCGGCTGGGGCATGTATTTAATCATCGCCGCCGCCATTGGCGCCTCGATCTTTGCTGTTTTTTTCTTTTGGAGATTCAGATCGTTCCTGCGACCCCCAAACTAACTGGCTTTTGACCCGCGTCTTATCCTTAGAAGGGAATATATAGTCCAAAGGCAATAAACGGTTGCGCCGATCCCAGCGGCGGCAAAAAATGGCATCAAGAAGCCGAACCAAGTGACAGGTGCCATCACGTAAATCCCATCCTCAAGCTCGAACCCGGCGAAACCAGGATAGCCGATCGACTCTCCTGAATCGGCAAGTTCCAGCGCCTGATCAATGCCCATATTGGTGTAGAGGGAAATGAGCGCCGACGCCGCGCCTGCGCCGCCAAACAAAAGCGCCCAATGACCAAGCGGGCCGTGCCAATGACCAATCCCCAATCCGATGAACAAGGCCGCGTACCCGATGCCACCCACGATATAGTCAAAATNATATCCAAAAGTGGAACCGGTCCCCTGAATTCGCGCCAGCTCGCCATCGAAGTGATCCAAATATCGTGCCAAAACGAACAATCCCGCAGCCCAATGCATAAGAGCCACGTCTCCCGTTCCAAACAGGACACCAGACGTTAAGACCATGACCAGGGTCACCGCCGTGATATGATTGGGCTGCACCCAACTAGATGCCAGCGACCGCACGAGAAATCGGGCCGNGCGTTGATCCCAAGGTTCAATTTTAGACATTGTTTATAGGTCTCCCAGGAGGCTCATAGAGTCAAGGCACAGGCCAATATCCCTGGTGCGGACCTTGCGCCTGGACCCGGCTCCTGGCTATATGCCAGAAAGGATGCGGCGGTTACGATGACATCTTTGGGAACAGCATTTTGGCGTGGGTTCTGTGGTGCTTGGGTACACGGGGTTACCTCGCACGCCCGATGGGTCGTTTTCGGATTAATGCTGATGACCCTGCTGAGCGGGTATTACGCTGTGACCAATCTATCAGTCAACACCGACACAGAGGATATGCTCTCTCCAGATCTGCCGTTCCGGCAGNACTCGACNGCACTGAGCCNGGCCTTCCCCCAATTTTCAGATAATATTGTGGTGGTGGTGGATGCGCCGACCCCCGACCAAACGTATGATGCTGCCAACCTTTTATTGGCCCGACTGCAAAAAAATACGGCATTGTTCGGCATGGTTTTTGACCCCGCCGCCAATCCATTTTTCCAGAAAAACGGATTGCTGTATTTAAGCGTAGACCGCTTAGAGGCCCTGGCAGAGCGGCTCTCTANCGCACAACCGTTTCTCGGCAAGCTCAATCAGTCACCGACACTCCGAGAATTCTTCCAGCTGCTGACCCAAATTGTTGCGGTAAACACGCCGGAAAATAATTTCATATCCCAAAGCGCNATGACGATGTTATTCCAAGATATATCAAGGGTACTTGAAGGCCAAACCACGGGGACCAAAGAAATTTTGTCCTGGCGAAGCCTAATTGGCAGTAAGGCCCGCCCGGCAAATGTCAACCGACGGATTATCGTTCTTCAGCCCAAAGCGAATTTTNCNTCCCTGTCTCCTGGCGCCGAGGCGATAGATGNAATCCGACGGCTGGCCATAANNCTTCAACTGACGGAAAAGTTTGCCGCCNGCGTGCGGATCACNGGATCACTGGCACTGGCTCAGGAAGAGCTGGAGAGTGTCGTCGAAGGCCTTGGCCTCGCCGCAATCCTGTCACTGGCTTTGGTGGCTTGTCTGCTTTTTTGGGGACTCAAGTCGATCTGGTTGCTTTTGGTCACCGTGCTCACCCTGCTCTGCGGCCTGGTGTTAACCGCGGGATTTGCGACNTTGGCCGTAGGCACTCTTAACCTTATCTCAGTGGCTTTTGCCGTTTTGTTTATTGGACTGAGCGTGGATTTTGGCATCCACTTTTGCCTGAGATATCAAGAACGGACAGGTTNGGTGCAGACTGGCTCGGAAAGNACACNAGTGGAAGCGCTTGTGCAGGCAGCAAAACACAANGGTGGCGCCTTAACCCTGACAGCGGTGGCCGCCGCCATTGGGTTCTATTCGTTTCTGCCGACAGACTATCGCGGCTTGGCAGAGCTCGGCCTGATCGCCGGCTCAGGCATGTTCATTGCGCTGTTCGTGAATTTAACCCTCCTCCCGGCCCTNATTGTTCTCCTACCGAATTCAGCCGGCACGCTTACAAATCGAAANGCCGGCAGNATCGGCNCTTTGGGCACCCCCACGCCGCGCAGAGGCCCTGTTATCATCGCTTTCCTAGTCATCATCGGGATTTGTCTGGCCGCACTTCCCAGAGCATCTTTTGACTTCGACCCCCTGAACCTAAGAGATCCTGATACCGAGTCCGTGGCGACGCTGTTTGATCTTATGACCGACGTCCGGCANGCGCCCTATACAATTTCCATCCTGGCTAAGGATGAAACCGAGGCGAGAGTTCTCGGCCAGAAACTGACGCTCTTACCGACAGTCGATGGCATCACCACACCGTCAGACCTGGTGCCGCAGAATCAGGACGAAAAGCTGGACGTTATCCAGGATCTCTCATTTCTGATTTCACCATCTCTCACCGCCAATTCGCCCCAGCATTCCGAGACATCTGAGACGGTCCGCGAGAGCTTCATCAGCCTTCGCGAAACATTAACAACCAAGTCTGTTACTCAAACTGATGACNCCCGNGCAGACGCGATCAATCGGCTTTCACGTGCTCTTTCAAAGTTTCAGAAACAAACAAACCTGGCGCCAGACGCCATGGATGGNNTAACTGTCGCGCTCNTGGGATCCCTTCCTGGCCGANTGATGGAGCTCANACTGTCGCTGGAGGCAGATGCATTTAATATCGACGATATTCCGCCGGCGGTGACCGACAGGTACATTGCACAGGATGGCCGTGCCCGGCTTGATGTGTATCCGGCAGGAGACATGCGAGTTCGATCGGAGCTGGAGAGGTTTGTCAAGGACGTCAGAGCGGTTGCGCCTTACGCAACGGGNGCCCCGGTNACTATCCTTGAAGGCAGCAATACTGTCATCCGCGCGTTCATACAAGCTGCCGCGACGTCGCTCCTTCTTATCGCAGGACTGGTTATTCTGTTTACGCGCCGCATGCGAGATATCGCCCTTATCATCGTACCCCTGGCTGTCGCAGCTGTAATGACCGGCGGCGCATCAGGGCTGTTGGGGCTTCCTTTTAATTTTGCGAATGTGATCGTCCTGCCCCTGCTCTTTGGACTTGGCATTGCCGGAAATATTCACTTGGTTATTCGAGAGCGCCAAACCAACGACGCAAAATCATTGATGGCCTCCTCAACACCGAGGGCCATCGTCTTTTCTGCTCTCACAACAATCGGCTCATTCGGNAGNATCTCNCTCTCCAGNCATCCNGGCACCGCNAGCATGGGCATTNTGCTNACCATCGCAATTNTAAGTTCNNTNCTATGCTCNCTNATNCTCCTGCCCGCCCTNATGGGAATATGGCCGACCGTCTCATCAAAGGAGGTCGCAAGGTGATACGGCCAACGGAACAATCAAGTCCCAGTCTCAAGCATCGTCCCAAGCCCCTGTTTCCGCTCATTCGCCATCTCTCGGCACGGACGACACCGATGCTGCTGAAAACAGCCCTCACGGCCAATCAGGTAACTTTTATCTCCATGGTGCTGGGGCTGGCGGCGGCGGGTCTGTTTGCGCAGGGAGATGTCAAAACGCAGCTTTTGGGCAGTCTGGTCTTTTTTGCGTCTTATCTGCTGGATCACTGCGACGGTGAAATCGCCCGGGCAAAGAAACAAAGCTCTAAAACCGGGCAGATGTTTGATTCTTTTGTTGATTGGGTTGTCCATGCTGCTTTTTTTGTCGGGCTCGGCTGGGGCGTGGCGGCATCTACCGGTCAAGCGTTTTGGCTCTGGTTCGGCATCTCAGGTGGCGCGGGGGCCTCTATAAACTACTTTTTAGGCCTCTATGCCGTCATAAAACAAAGCGACGGAGCGGAAAACGGAGATCCGGACAATTACGACCATCCGGATACTTGGAAGCAGGCATTAATTTTTGCCTTCCGTGAACTGGCACGCGCGGACTTTTGGCTGCTTGTCATCATACTGACGGTATTTGATCTTCTCTGGATCCTGCTTCCGGCTGCGGCTTTTGGCGCTCACGCATATTGGATTCTGTATCTTTTCGCCTGGAACAAGAACTACAGGGTCTGAGGGGAAGCATATGCGCTGGATAAAACCGCTCTTATTTCTTGCCGGTCTCGGACTGTTAGCCTTCATTATTGCCGAAATTGACCTGGCGGAGACTTGGCATCTTCTTTCCAAGGTTGGGTTTGGCATTCTTCTTATTCTCTTTATTTATTTTCTCGCCTTTCTCATTGATACCTTCACTTGGCACTTGACGATCAAGCATCTGCCGCTCTCCCCGCTTTGGATTTACCGGTTTTTCCAGATGCGACTGGCAGGGGAGGCATTCAACAACATCACGCCCCTGGCTGGCATGGGAGGAGAAGTCGTCAAAGCCGTTCTGTTGAAGAAATACTATGGCATAGCTTACGGGGACGGTGTCGCGTCACTCATCCTGGCCAAAACCATCAACATCCTAGCCTTAATTCTATTCCTCGCGATCGGGTTTTGTTTCGTCTTGGACTCACCAGATCTATCTCCCAGCTATAAATCTGTCGCCGGAGCCGGGCTAGGAACGCTCGTCGTTGGGGTCGGCCTCTTTTTTCTATTTCAAAGAGCCAAAATGATATCACTGGTTGGCGGGTTTCTCTCCCGGCACGCGTTGATCGCCAAAGTGGCCGCCACACTCAAGCATATTGAAGCCGTCGAAGATAAATTAGTGGCGTTTTACGCGGCCCTCCGGGGACGGTTCATCTTTGCCCTGTTTTTTGCCCTGCTCAACTGGATATTAGGCGTGGTCGAAATCTATTACATCATGAAGTTTATTGGCCATCCGATATCTCTGGTGGACGCCTGGATCATTGAGGCAGTCGCTCAACTTGTCAGGGCGGGCACATTCTTCATACCCGCCAGCATTGGTGTCCAGGAAGGTGCGATTTTGACCATAGGGGCAGCACTGACAGGATCGCCAACTGCGGGGTTCGCAGCCGCAATCATCCGCCGTGTCCGAGAGGTTATTTGGATCATGTGGGGAATAATCGTTTTCTATGCGCTGAAACCCGATATCAGTGCGGACAGCCTCGCAACTGAACGGGAATCTGAATAAGACTTACGGAGAGATGAGACGGTCGGCTATTTTATCAAGCGCGGTTGCAAGCGCACCCGCGCCCTGATTCCGTAAAATATTCCGGTATTCGGAAACCCGGACGGCCATTTCACTGATGCTGCCGTCGAGCAACACATCGATGATATGCCAATCTGGACCAAATTGCCGCATAACATAGGTGAGTTTCACAGGCGAATCTTCCGGGCGCAGGATATGTGTTTTTACCAATTTCGTTTTACGCGGCCCATCTGTGATGTTCAGCGTTTTAAAACTTTCGCCGGAATACCCGTCAAATCGCGCGGCATAGGTGCCGGCACTCATGCGCTTGAATGCGGCGGCCAGAGCAGCCTTCTCTGCACCAGGTGTTTTTTTCCAGCGAGATCCCACCGCAATTTTAATCATAAAGTCCAGGTTGAAGGCGTCTAAAATCACCGGTTCAAGCTGCTTGTAACGCTGCTCGACTGGTGTTTTCTCTGCCGTTTTCATCACTTCCAGCAGGGCGGCATGAAACTCTTCGACAACTTTCTTCGGCTCGGCGGCTTGACTGCTGACACCGGAGACGATGATTGTCAGAAATAGAAGAACGGAGAGAAACGGCCGAGCAAAACGTGAGATCGGTAACAGCATTTGATTGGTCACTCCTCCAAAATTTGTATCTCTGGCACCACTGTACTACATAAACAATATACTTAATCAGCAATTTTGTGACACAGATACGTCGTCGCGGTTAAGAAGGGTTAAACAATGGCAAAAGCAACATTTGGAGCCGGCTGTTTCTGGGGAGTGGAAGCTACTTTCCGCCGTCTGGACGGGGTAAACGAGGCATTTTCTGGCTATGCAGGCGGCGACAAGGACAACCCGACTTATGAGGAGGTCTGCACGGGCCGAACCGGCCATGCGGAAGTCGTTGAAGTGGATTACGACCCGAACAAAATTTCCTACGATGAGTTGTTAAATGCCTTTTGGGCCGTCCATGACCCCACCACGTTGAATCGGCAGGGGCCCGATGTCGGAACACAATACCGCTCCGCCATCTATTTTCATACGCCCGTTCAGCAAGAAGAAGCCAGAGCTTCCATGCTNGCCCANACCGACGCCGGGCGCTTCCGCAACCCGATCGTTACGGAAGTCACCCCCGCCAGTACATTTTACAAGGCGGAAGAATATCACCAGCGGTATTTCGAAAAACAGGGCCGTCACTAAGCCGCGTTCCCTTTAAACCTGGGGCTGAAGCACGTGAACGCCTGTATACACGCTTTCTTCTAAGGCAACGTCAAACGATAGGGGTGCAAACTCCGTATGGAAGATATCAATCCGGTAATCGCCGCTGTTGGGGGCGAGGGAATCGAGTTTAAATTCACCAAAGGCGTCACTCACCGCTTCTCCCAGTTTCTCTCCGTCTTTATGAAGCTCGGCCACGGCTCCAGCGACGCAATTTTCGACGCCGTCTGTCACAGACACGACAGTGCCGCCAATGAAGCATTTCTGATAGAGGTGGAGGTTTTTGTACCAAACTCGAGGCTTGGTACCATGNTCCGGATGCAGTTCCTCCAGCGCCTCTTTTGCTTTGAGCCCCTCCATCTCAGAATTTTCAACGAGAACAGACCGCAAGGCCCCAGTAGGACAAGCCTGGACACAACGGGGTTCTTTCCAACCACTGTCCAGNAGGTGAGCATCGAAGTTCCAATGCTGAGGAATATCTAGGTCTTCATTCCACCAAATCGCACCGTATGGACAAGCATCGGCGATCTCCCGCTGCCCTTTAGACAGCACAGGATCAATCAGCACAATGCCATCATCACGTTTTTTCACTGCGCCATTTTTGGCTGCAGAAAGACAGGGCGCATCATCACAATGCATGCACATCGTGGGCGCATAAGCCACATCGACCATGGGTGCCTGACCACGTTCCTTCTTCTTCACATCAATCCAGCGGTGTCCATGACGCGGCATTTCGGCAGCGTAACCTGTATGTGTATTGCCTTGATACTCATCAGTCACTGACAGAAAACAATTTTGACTGTTGTGACAGCGTGCAACGTCAACGAGGAGGTTCCATTTTTTCATAATCTTCTTCTACTCCGCGGCTTCCAGCCCGGGGGCTGGTGTCTCGTCTGTCCCAACTGGTGGGATCTTCCCTTTGCCAATCTCGGCCCCGCCGTCCCAAAGCTCCACCTCAATCAGGCAGGAATTATAGGCCGCTGAATGGGTCTTGAGAGACTGTGTCCGGCTGGGCGTCAGATTATTCACGCAGCCACCCCGGTCTGCCGAATATCCTGGCTTGCCCACGGGGTCATAAACGGCAGACGCCTGACGGGAATGTATCATGCCGGGCCGCACCCGCTCGGTGACATGAGCGGCGCAGATGACGGCNCCNCGGTCATTGTACATTTTTACAAGATCATTCTCCTTGATCCCGCGGGCAACGGCATCCGAGGGGTTGATGCGCGCGATCCAATAGAAATACCCATCGATTTCACGGCGATGATCTGTAATGTCATTGATGGCGCTGTCCTTGCCATCNCCCTTGGTATGGAAGCTGTAGCGGGCATGGGGGGAGAACAACTGCAAAGGAAATTTTGCAAACAGGTCGGATGTATGAATACCCTCCCATGCAGGAATATATTTATTGAGAGGCGGCCTCTCGGGATCATTGCCGAATCGCTTAAGGCTGTTGGATTCAAACTCAATTTTGCCTGATTGTGTCTGAAGGCCGTCGAGGAAATCCTCCCCATAGGATCCAGGCAGGGGATGCGGCTCTGGAACATCTTTTTTGCGCCCCTCAGCAAACCATCGGTAGGACGTTTTAGGCCGGGAGGCTTCCGGCTCCGGCGGCACCACGAAATAACCTTTCTTTAAAAATTTCTTCCAGCTGATATGACGCGGTAGATCAGAGGCATCAAAGACCCGTTTGACCCAATCCAGTTCCGTCAGTCCTTCCGTGAAATAGGCGCCATGACCGAGCCGTTTGCAGACTGCCTGGAAGATCTCGAAATCGGATTTNGACTCGCCNAGGGGNTCGATGGCTTTGTGCTGNATACCAATGACNCGGTGGTTNAGCTGGCCNATCCAATCATANCCGTANCCNCCNGGATTNGCCCATTCGCCGATATCCCAGCGTTCGAAATTTGTACANGCNGGCAAAATGACATCAGCGAACTTNACNTCNCCCTCNTGCCAGATNGCNTGNGCNATNACACACTCNAATTCATCTGANTGATACATTTTNACATAGCGNTTNCTATCCGGCTGAGTCCCAATGTAGGAGCCGCCGTATTTATACATCATTTTTACCTTGGAATGGCCGGGCGACGGATAGCTGACCGGAAAAAACTGTCCTTCAATGGATCGGATGTCGATGGGGTACCCCTCTGCCTTCCCCTCCAGGATGGCCTCCGGCATCTTCAAGCGCGGCACGGATTGTTGAGTTGGGTTCATGCTGATCAGATGAGGCATGCGCTGGTAGAGGCTGATGGCATTGCCCGAGTTCTGCAGATCCCCTGAGAACCCCCCTTCCGCGTAACCTGGAAAATAAAAATTATAATCGATTGGCGCCCCAAACTGCAGACCGCCAAAGTTGATGCCCGGTTTGCCAAGGCCCTGCATGGCCATTAGGCAGATCATGGCACGTGCCCATTGCGCCCCTGTCGCCGAGCGGCACGCCCCGCCCAGGGTGGTCCCCATGCTACCTGCTGCCAGATAGGTCTTTTTCGACGCCCACTCCCGCGCCAACGCGCGGATATCACGGGCCGGCACCCCGGTTTCTTCCGCCGCCCATTCCGGCGTCCGGGCAACGCCCTCTTCATCCTCGCCGAGAATATATTCCTGCCACTTGCCGAACCCGGTGGTGCGGTTCTCCACATAATCTTTATCGTAGAGGCCTTCCGTCATCCAAACATAAGTGATCGCTTGCGCAAGAGCAGGGCTGGTGGAAGGCCGGGGCGCTATCCACTTACCACCCATAAAGGCGGCTGTTTCATTGAGATAGGGGTCGATGTGCACCATCTCGATCCCGAGTTCCTTTGCCCATTGCCGCCGGATGGTACCTTCGAAAGAACCGTATACACCATTCGTCACTTCTGGATCGCTGGCCCAGAAGACGATCATTTCAGCTTCCTGCAGGCAATCTTCTACCTGGCCATAAATTTCCGCCGCCCCATTGCGCATGCTGTGGCCATAATGGTGCATGGCACCCCAGTACCAGCCTTCCCAGCTGTCCGGGTTGAGCATGGTCTGTGTCGCGCCGATGATGTTCGTGAACCGGTTGTAAGCGCTGATGTAATAGCCGACATTGCCCCAGGTATGATGCGAACTTCTGGCCGCGAGAATGGCACCCGGACCATATGATCTGTTCACCCGCTTAATCTCGCTCTCGACGATGTCCAGTGCCGCTTCCCAAGAGATCCTCTCGTAGCCGGAGACGCCCCGGTTCTGCGGATTTCGGTCTCCATTAGGGTCAAAATCCACGCGCTTCATGGGATAGAGATTACGCTCTTTAGAATAGACAATGGACTTGGACGCCAGCCCATGGGGTGAAATTGACGATTTCCGCGGCGGGGTGAATTCCTTGCCGCGCGCCTTGATCGTCCAGGTACCGGCGTCGCCGTCATCAAAATCTATGGGTGTGAGGCGCACGATCTTGCCCGCTTTCTGATAGACAAATACCGGACCGCCGTTGGTGTTGTTGACATAGCGGGTCTCACCGTTCGCTGCGGGCGTGCCCCAAGTCCAGCCAGCCCGTTGCATCATATACACCGTCTCGGAAAACCAACTGACCAATTCGTCAGGACCCACCGCCATGAGCGAAAACGCCTTAATGGCCTCGATGCGTTTCAAATGATTGATGGGCGGCATCATAAGCTCNGCTCCAAGCGCAGCNGACTTGACGGAGATGTCCACATCGCAGTCTTNCCGGACNCCGGATNGNGAGNTCACANGCCCGCCTTTGAAGNTAAAGGTNCGGCCCATGGTATTNTCCGAAACCCTGATCTGGACNGTAAGNTCTNTCTCTTTAAGNCGGGCCCNAAACNTGGGGTANCGCCAAGCCGTGATCCGCANTGCCCACTGCAGNCCATACAANATAAANGNAAATTTCATGGCTGTATCNCCCTNTCTTTAAATANTCNCTGTTNNTAGNAANGTATCANACGNGGCTTCGNGNNGTCGATGNNGCNGTCACANGTGCGGCTGGNTCTGTATCGCCAGNCGGGCAGCGCCGTTACGGCCNGTCCATCACGTCCTGCGCCCANTGGAANGCCGACAGCGCNGCNGGNACACCGGCATAGATGGAGACTTGAAATAAAACCTCCTTGATGTCGTCCGGCGTCGCCCCATTGTTGAGCGCNCCTNTGACATGCAGTTTGAACTCNCTCTCCCGGTGAAGGGCGGCAAGCATNGCCAGGTTCAACAGGCTCCGGGTCTTCTTCTCCAGGCCCGGCCGGGTCCAGACGTCACCCCACGCGTAGCGGGTGATGAAGGCCATAAATTCTTCGGTGAATTCGGTGGTGCCGGCATCGGACCGGTCAACATGAGCATCCCCCAGCACTTCCCGGCGCCGAGCGTCCCCTTTCTCAAAGGCGTCCTCCGTCATCGAGATCTCCTAGCCCCGCAATCCTAGCCCTGTAAATAGTCCAGCACAATTCTGCCAAATTCCTCTGGCTTCTCCGCGCACGATAAATGCGACACACCAGGGATCACGGTAAGCTCAGCCCCGGGGATACGATCGACAATGATTTCAGAATGGGAGACAGGTGTGGCGGGATCAACCTCCCCGGCGATGACCAAAACATCATTGGAAATCTGGTCAAGTTGGCTTGTAAGCGACATATCTCGAACCGCAGAGACACAGCCGCAATAACCCTCCGCGTCACAGTCCAGCAGCATAGCACGCACCATTTCCATCGCACTGCCGCCGGTCGACCGGTACTCTTCCGAGAGAAAGCGCTCAACGCCGGCNTCAGCAATGGCCGCCATGCCGCCGTCTTTGATCGCCCCNATCCGCGCAGTCCATGGCTCTGGNNCCCCCACATCAGAGGACGTATTGCAAATAACTAGTTTTTGCACCCGGTCGGGCGCATGAAGTCCAAGCCACATGCCCACCATTCCGCCCATGGACAGGCCACAAAATTGCGCGGTGGCTATGTCCAAATGATCTAAGAGCGCGAGCGCATCGCCGGCGATATCATCCATCGTGTACTCCCCGGCAGGAGAAGACGAGCCGCCATGGCCGCGGTTGTTATACCGGAGAACTCGGAAGTGCTCTGTAAACGCGGGGATTAGCGGCTCCCACATCCGCATATCTGTCGTGAGAGAATTGGAGAGAACGAGCACGGGCTTCGTCTCATCACCGTCCCATTGATACACAAGTGTCGCGCCATTTACTGTTGCTGACGGCATTACTACCTCCTGATTATAATGGTTAGGGTTTTGCGCATTCACCACCGATCCACATCAAGCGGTGCCAATCACCCGCTGCGGATGATTTCAGGGCGCCGTGCCCGGGTTTTCCAAGATCAAATGGCCAACGGCAGTGTTCGACGCCGGCACATGATAAAATCTATGGACCTGTTCGGCCTCCGCACTTAACGCACCGCGCATAACAAACCACATCACCAATTCGACCCCCTCGGACCCGGCTTCTCGCATATAGTCAATATGAGGCATCTGAGCGAGGTTTTCCGGATCAGTGACCAATTTACTCAAGAAGTTGGCATCAAATTCCTTGTTAATGAGGCCGGCTCTGGGGCCCTGGAGNTGGTGGCTCATGCCGCCGGTTCCCCAGATCTGNACGTTTANATCTTCATCNAAGGAGTNAACGGCACGGCTGAGCGCTTTGCCAAGTTGATAGCAGCGATTGCCCGTCGGCGGCGGATAAACCACCACATTGACGGCGATGGGGATGACTTTGCAGGGCCAGGCATCGGGCTGACCAAACATCAACGACATCGGCACCGTAAGACCATGATCCACATCCATCTCATTCACCACGGTGAGGTCAAACTCGTCCAAAATCACCGACTGTGCGATATGGGATGCCAACTCAGGGTGGCCTTGAACTGTCGGAACTTTTCGCGGTCCCCAGCCCTCATCGGCCGGTTGAAATTCGCTAGCGCAGCCGATGGCAAAAGTCGGCACGGATTTGAGATCAAAAGCGGACGCGTGGTCATTGTAAACCAGCAGTACAACGTCCGGCGTATTTTCTTTCATCCAATTTTTGGAAAACTTATACCCTTCAAAAACTGGTTTCCAGTAATCCTCCTCCATCTTACCGAGATCAATTGCGGCACCAACGGCGGGGATATGGGAAGTGGAGACACCTGCGGTAATTTTGGCCACTATCCCTGCTCCCCAATATATCGATTGCCATCCGCTGAGCGTCCCCCATTGATCATCATTTCCGCATACTCTTCCTGCGTCATCCCCGTCATCCCCGCGGCCGCGAATTGAAAGCTTTGCCCATCGCTCGAAAAAATTTTCGCCAAAAAATAGATGTTACCACCCAAGGAAATCATCCTATTGTAATCCCGGTCAAGGACCGACTGTTTTTGATCCTCTGTCATCGGCCAGTCGTCCAAATACGCTTTTTGATCGGCGAAGAATTGATCACGGTTTTCTGATTTCATTAAAGACATGCAAAATTGATTTAGGTGATACCCTTGTCTCAACATGTCCGCATCAAAAATAGTTGTGCCAGGTAAGTCGTTATAAGGTTTTTCAAGTGCCATATCTCAGCCCCTAAAATTCAATAACATAAAAAAATCTTAATACTCACCCGAAACAAGAAAAAGACATTTTTTACCAATTATTTAATTGATATAAATAAGGTT
>NHHQ01000127.1 GCA_002170915.1 Rhodospirillaceae bacterium TMED167
AAAGAGGCAATGTGCGGGCTCAACGCAGCTAAACTTTTAAAAGTGGATGTGAATGAGTTTTCTCGGGCCAAACCATCGGAAAATTGGAGTTAATGCCTCAAAATAGCTTGGCGCCTCTTCGGGTTGTTACGTCTCTATGATCCGCAACTAGGTATGCGCGATGTAAAGCGGATTGCCCAATAAAAAGGACTTATCCAACAGCCAGAGGCAGAACCAATAACCCTTCATTGTTCCTTTGGGTGCTGTCTTCAACCTGATCAGGTTCAAAGTGTCCGACACCCAGGACTGGTACCAAAATCTGGTCTAAATTTTGGGACAATATTGGGACAAAACGGTGGAATTTAGGGGGTACTTATGGGTAACGATGGGCAACGGAGGGTATACCTAAGTATTTGATATAATTGAGAACTGGCTTCCACCGGGGGTTACAGAAAATCACCTTACTGGTTTTGAAGACCAGCCAGCACACCGGCGCAGTTTCCCCTCCATGTTTTTACTTCAACTTTTTTCCGGACTGCCAGATAAGCCTTAGTGTTAGAAATGTGTAGCCCGCAAAACACAAGCTCAAATTAGAGAGCCCGCATCCAAGGTGCAGCGACTATCACGCCTGCAACGTCTCTTTAAGGGCTGACAAACAGGCTTGGTTCTCCTCTTTCGAACCAACAGTGATACGTATGTAATTTTCATACCCTTGATCAGCCCAGGCATTTATTTGCACACCGCGCTTGAGCATTCCCCGAAGGCAATCTTGACCATTCATTGGCATGGGCGTGGAGACGAAATTAGCTACCGACTTGAACGGTGAGAGACCAAGGTCCCTCAAACCATGGTACAACTGTTCTCGACCAGCAGCTGTTTGACTCAAAATAAATTCACGATATTGCGTATCAAGGAGAGCCGCCTCTCCGGCATATTGAGCCAATAGCGGTACATTAAAAACACAAGTTGTTTTTTTAAGTGCGTCGGCGAGTTCCTCATTACTACAAACCGCATATCCGATACGCATACCTGCCATTGCATAAGCTTTGGAAAATGTAAAAATAGACATCCACGGGCCAGTTCGGGTCTTCAAAACCTCCAATACATTTGGTCCTCCAGCATATTGTCCAAAATCTGAATATGCTTCATCGACACATAGGAGAACATCATTGGGTACACCCTTAATCACCTTTTCCACACCAGCCTGATCAACCATCATCCCAGTTGGGTTATTTGGTGTAATCAGAAAGACTATTTTAGTGTCATCACTGATAGCTGACAGAAGCCCAGCAATATCAGTTCGCCCATCTTGTAAGTTGTTGACCTCTGTTAAATTTGCCTCAAAAGCAGCGACCATGGATTTATAACCCCAGAACGTTGGTACGGGTAATACCAAGCCCTGACCAGGCGAGACCGATAGATCAATGGCACCTTTTAATAACTCCTCACTGCCGTTTCCCCAAACTATACAATCACGAGCAATACCTGTTCGCTCGGA
Organism: Rhodospirillaceae bacterium TMED167; assembly: GCA_002170915.1. Next base: position 1,478 of record NHHQ01000127.1, read on the forward strand.
GACTATATCCGTAAGTCGGGGGCATTGAGCGTCTGGGTAAAGATTCACGGTATGGAGGTTTTCCCGCATCGCCCTAATTACCGTAGGCGATGGCGGGTAGCAGCACTCGTTCAACCCCATGTTGAGAATTTTTGATGCACCTAAACCTTGGTGTAAAAGCACACCCTTTGTTGGTGGATCTATTTTCTTCGGCGCATCTATCAACTTACTTCTAATGAAGGCAGTTGATATCTTTTCATCGGCCAAGGTGTATTATCCTTTTTTATTGACTTTTTTCTCTCGCCAAAGAGAAAATTATTGGCGCATAGGCTAGAGTTTTTTTTGGGAATATTTGGGGTATTATTGAGAAAAATCCGCAAAGTTTAATGTATGTTTATGCTGGAAAGGGGCATGGGAGAGCATAACTGAGCACCTGAATTTACCAAAAACATGACTCCATCAGAGGTTACATAAAATCACCAAACTGATTTTGAAAAAAAATATTGCACCGGTTAAATTAATCATCCAGTCGAAAATTAAGCATCATCTATAAAAAATTTTAAGTTTATCTTCCCTATATTATTGATCTTATTAAAGCAGAATTATTGCAAAGAAAGAAAAAAGCGCCGAGTGACTGACCCGGGTGAGTTCCTAATTTGCCGCTAAAATTAATTCTAAATAATATTCTGTGAGAAAAACCCACTGTCACACTATCTTGGATGGAGATTGACAAGAGAATCATCTTAAAAAAAATTAGGACTTTGAGGCATCTTAATTTGGTTCCCTCAACACCATTTTTGATATTCGTTTTTTCAAATTTTTTTCGATTTTCTTTATGGCAAAGGGCTTTAAAAGCTGCCATTCTTGGCATTCTTCGCGGGTTCGACCACACCCCAGACACCAACCCTTTGGCCCATCAAACTTACACACATTTATGCACGGGCTTTTGCTACGTTTTACTTACAGCAAGTCCCAACTAACCATCGCATTTTCATTATCCGCATATGGGTAGTTACTAAAGATATCAAAGATTAAGCATTAAATTATCGACCGTAGGGGCAAGTCTCTGAACAGGTAATGACAATTATCTGGAGATAATTTCGATGGATTTTGCGTTTCCGCGAATTTGATGATCCATTATGCCTTCAAATGCCTCGCTGGTTTAGTCGTTCTAGAAGAACCTGAACGGTTAAACCCAGCGTGCATTTTGAGGTGGTTATTAATTGGCTTGGGTCACCACATTTTCCTAGCCCCTCAACATCTGTCAACAGGATCGGCCCGTCACCGGCTAAAACCTCAACCCCCACCCCCTTTTGAATACCGACTACACGACCGGGCACGATGCCCTCAAAGACCCGCCTGTCATCAGGTTCTCGAGCATCCCATATCGTCAGTTTTTGATCACCTAAATAGGTAAAGGCCCCAGGGAAAGGTTTGCGTAACGCGCGGATTAAATTTTTTACTCTGGCAGCCGGCCAGGCCCACTCGATCATGCCGTCTTCTGGCAAACGGGTGCAATAGAAAGTAGCGCGTGAATGGTCCTGTACATGCAAGGAGACACGACCGCCCAAATACTCATTCAGCAAATCTGGAATTTCTGTAGATAGAGTTTGGTTAATTTGACTATACATATCCGCAACGTCCGACGACGGACTGATAGTGAAATGATACTGGCGCAGTATATTTCCGGCGTCTAACTCCGCCACCGCCTCGTGGACAGAGACGCTGACTGAGGGTTCATCATTAATTATCGCCCAGTTGATATTAGCCCGCCCGCGCTGCCGCGGTAATTTACCGTGATGAACATTGATAAATTTGGATAGATTTAGAGTCGGCTCAGGAATCACTTTATTAAAGGACGCTATCAACACTAAATCAGGATTAAGTTTTGTTACCAGCTCATGAACCTCTGATAATTTATCAGTTTGGAAAACATCAATTTTGTGATCATGGGCGAGTTGCTCTTGGGGCAGAAAATCGGCTTGGCGATACAACTCGGCATCGATAGGCGGGGTTACGATGCCAACCACTTCATAACGTTGATCTTTGATCAGAGATTCTAGCACTGGCCCACCCATTTCACCGTAGGCAAAATGCAAAATACTGATCAAACTCATAAAATATCCCCCAGGATATCTTTAAGCGCATGAGCAGTATATTCCATCTGTTCGGTGGTCAATTCGGCAAACATGGGTATGGATAAAATACGGTTTGCGGCACGTTCAGCGACCGGAAAATCACCTTTTGCGTACCCCAGTGTCCGGTAACATTCCTGCAAGTGCACCCCGGCGGGATAATGCACTTGTGCCATCACACCCCTGTTTCGTAACGAGTGTAAGACCTGGTCCCGCTTCGCGGTCTCAATCACGTAAAGATGATAAACATGCCGGGCACCGCTGCTTTCTCGCGGCAAGTTTAATTTTATCCCCTGAAGCAGATCTTGATACGACTTGGCATGTTGACGACGAGCCTCTGTCCATTCTTTTAGATATGGTAGTTTAACTTCCAGAACTGCTGCTTGTATGGCATCCAGTCGAGAATTCCACCCAATATGCTTATGATTGAACTTCTCTGGCTGACCGTAACGGGCTAACGCACGGATAAAATCCGCCAAGTCCCGGTGCTTGGTTAACACTGCCCCTCCATCGCCGAGGCAGCCCAAGTTCTTACCCGGATAGAAACTGAAGCAGGCAATATCACCGAAAGTTCCCACCTTTCTCCGGCCTAATTCTGCATCTACCGCCTGTGCGACATCCTCAATGACCCGGATTCCCTTGGGACGGCAAAGTGCCATAATTTCGTTCATCGGTGCGGGATGACCAAACATATGAACCGCCACAACAGCTTTAGTACTAGGCGTAATCCGTTTTTCCAACTGTTCCATATCTACCTGATAGGTCTCGGGATTTATATCAGCAAATACAGGGGTGGCACCTGAATGCGATATTGCAAAAACAGTCGAAATCCAGGTATTGGGCACAGTGATGACTTCATCACCGGGCTTTAAACCCAGGCTCTTAAGAGCCAAATTTAACGCGTCGGACCCCGAACCAACACCGATTACGTGACCGCCACCATGGCGCTGTGCAAAGCTTTTTTCGAATTTTTCTACCGCGTCACCGCCGATGAAAGTTGAGCTGCCAATAACCGCACCAATGGCGATATTAATCTCATTACTAAGAGCGGAATTTTGAGCATAAACATCAACTAAAGGAATTTTCATAATATCAATATATCTTAATCGAGTTAACAGATATTACTAATTACACAGTTTTACAGGTACAAAAAGACGTGTTTGAGAGTGGTGTTATCGAGCGAGTTTTTGAGTTGATTCAGNACGGCAAGCTGAGTCAGGCGAGAATAATTTGCCAGGAACTGAGACAAAAATTTGGTGAGCACGCCACCATACTATTTTTGCTTGGCACTATAGCCATAAAATCCAAGGCACCAGCAGATGCTTTACCTTATTTACGCCGAGCTATCGACTTAGAGCCTGAAGACCTGGAATTCCGAAAAGTCTTGGGAACAGCCCTNCAGGACCAAGAACAACCCAACGAAGCATTGGTCCATTACAAATATGTTTTGGATGTGGCCCCGGACACTCCAAAAATCATATATAAATCGGCACAATGCCATGAGCTATTAGGCCGCATAGATGAAGCTATTGAGGCCTTACGAACGGCCGTATCCCTAAACCCTGCCTTCTACCCAGCAGTTCTGAAACTGGCTCAGCTGATGCGGGCGGAGGGTGATACACAGCCCGCGGTGCGAGAAATTCAGAAACTGTCCAATTTACGCGGAGATCTAACTTATGAGGCCATGTGCGCGAGTTGGATTTTACCTGTGATGCCAAAATCAAGGGAAGAAATGGACGATGCGCGCGAACGTTATCAAGCCGCAACCATGGCGCTGGGGCTTCTTCAGGGTTCAATTGACGAAAAATTGCTACTCGGCACAACAACAAATTTCATGGCTGTTTACCAAGGCCTTGATGACCGGCGTTACCAGGAGGCGATCGCCAGTTTTTTTCGCACAAATTGCCCGTCGTTATCCTACCGTGCCCCTCATCTGGAACAGGGACTAACTACTACCTCCAGCCAAACTAAAATCCGCATTGGGTTTGTTTCTACCAATTTTTATAACCATACGGTTGGTAAATTATTCAGGGGCATAATCGCCGAATTGAACAGCAAAGTCTTTGACGTCTTCGTATTCGGTGGTCAAGAAAAAGACGAAATTGCCCGCTTTATCAAAAATAACTGTTACCAATTCCACGAATTACCCCATGACCTCCCCGAGGCGCGGCGAGTTATCACCAACACCCGACTAGATATCATTGTTTACGCAGACATCGGTATGTCACCACTAACTTACTTTCTAGCTTTTTCGCGTTTGGCTCGGGTGCAATGTGCAGGATGGGGCCACGGTGTCACCACCGGGCTGACCAGTCTGGACTATTTTATTTCGAGCTTTCATCTACAAGAAGCCGACTTTGAAAAAGCTCAATCCCATTACAGTGAAAAATTGTTACGCCTAACTTTGCCACCGACCTACCTTTATCCTATCCAAAAGCCGAAACCTGACGATATTCCAGATCTCTCATTTGCCGATGGCAAAACCCGATATGTCTGTCTACAATCACTGTTTAAAATTCATCCTGATTTTGATTCTATACTGGTCGAAATCCTGTGCCGCGATCCGAATGGCATATGCATTTTTATCGATGGCCGGGCCGGGTGGTCGGAAATTTTGAGGTCACGGTGGGAGAAGCTTAGTAACGGTATCAATACGAGAATCTATTTTTTGCCGCGTTTGGATCAAAATGGTTTTCTCGCACTGATAAACGCAGCTGATGTGATTCTTGATACCATATTTTGTTGCGGCGGTATCAGTTCTGCCGAAGCGTTGAGCCAAGGTACTCCTATTGTCACATGGCCAAATTCAGAACTATTATTTGCGAAGGTCACGACCGCCTATTACGAGGAAATAGGGATAATGGATTGTATAGCTAAGAGTGGAGAGGACTATGTGGCTAAATCCGTTCGACTGGGGACTGATCGAGCATGGAGGCAGGCCGTGTCTCAGCGAATTCGGGAGCACAACCATTTATTGTTCAAACGTAGAGAAGTGCTGGACGAATTAGAGATATTTTTTAAATCGTCTCTCGATTAGCGTTTAAACTCAAGCCAGTTTATAACCGGTTCAAGCAAGATGATATTAGTGCACAGGACCTGGCCCCCAAGCTCAAACGCGCTTCCAAAAGCGCGGGCAGCTTGAACTGACATGTGTCGTTCTTCATAACCTAGTCATTGTAAGGTCAGGCTGCGCTGATACAATCAAGAGCAGAAACCTTGAGGATAGGACAGTGAAAGACAGCTTGGCCATTGGAGTTACTACAACCCGGAAATTTACCATAGACCGCGAGCGCACCATTGGTTTTATGGGAGACGAAGGACGCGTTTATTCTACGCCCTCTATGGTACGTGACATTGAATATACCTGCCATGAGCTGCTCATGGAGCATGTAGACGACGGTGAAAATTCGGTCGGCACCCATGTCTCTATTGATCACATCGGCGCGACCGTTGAAGGCGATGAGGTCGAGGTTTCTATCACCATCACGGCTGTTGAAGGACGGGCTATCTCGTTCGAGGCAAACGTCAAAGATTCCCTAGAAGATGTGGGCCGGGGCGTTCACAACCGATTTGTTGTCGATGTCATAAAAACTCACGAGCGCCTTACTGAAAAGCGCAAAAAAGTTATGGGATCTTAAACGGAGGCCTGTCCATGGACGAGTCAACGAAGAAAACCGTTAAAACATTTTGTTATCAATGCGTGGCGGGACCCGACCTCATGGAAATCGAGGTTGAGAACGGCGTCGCAACCCGGATCGAATCGCTGTATGGCATCCAGGATGCCCACCCCGGCGGCGGACGGGTCTGCGTCAAGGCTTATGGCTTGGTTCAAAAGACCTATAACCCTGATCGCATTCAAACGCCTATGAAACGAACCAACCCGATCAAAAGCCGGGACGAGGATCCTGTTTTTGTGCCGATCACGTGGGACGAAGCCCTGGACATGATTGCCGACAAATTGAAAGACGTTCAAGGCAAGGGCCTCAGCGACGAGTCCGGCTATCCCCGTGTCGCCGCAAGCTTTGGCGGCGGCGGCACCCCAACGCAATATATGGGAACCTTCCCGGCTCTGTTGGCCGCCATCGGCAAGGTGGATTTGGGCTTTGGCGCTGGCCAGGGCGTAAAATGCTATCATTCCGAACATCTCTATGGCGAACTTTGGCATCGCGCCTTTATCGTTGCTCCAGACACACCACGGGTAAACTATATCCTGTCATGCGGGCACAACGGAGATGCCTCCACCGGCGTCGCCGGTATCTGGCGCCATGCCGATGCGCGGGACCGAGGCATGAAACGCGTGCAAGTGGAACCCCACCTATCTGTCACCGGCGCAGTATCAGCGGAATGGGTCCCCATCAAACCTAAAACCGATGCGGCGTTTTTATATGGCGTGATCCACCGGATCATTTGTGAACGAGATTGGCGGGGGGTCTGTGACGTCCCCTATCTCACAGATGACACCAACTCCCCCTATCTGATCGCGCCCAACGGATATTACCTGCGCGATCCAGATACCAAAAAGCCGATGATTCTGGATCTGGCGGACAATACCGCGAAGCCCTATGACGCCGATATCAAAGACCCTGCCATGGAGGGAACCTACACTCTCTCTGGTCTGGAGGTCGGTGCCGATGATGAGGAATGGCAGCATCAGAATGTTGAGGTGAAGCCTTCGTTCCAAACGCTCATTGAGCACATGCAAAAGTATACGCCGGAATGGGCGTCAGAAGAGTGCGATATTCCAGCGGAACAAATCCGCAAAATTGGAGATGAATTCCTGTCCCAGGCCTGCATTGGTGAAACCATCGAGATTGATGGAGAGACACTCCCGTACCGGCCAGTCGCCGTGCTTCTGGGCAAAACGGTGAATAACGGCTGGGGCGGTTATAACTGCTGCTGGGCGCGCACTTTGCTGCTCTGTCTGGTCGGAGCGCTTGAGGTCCCCGGCGGCATGATCGGCACCAATGTCAAACTCAACCGGCCAGGCTACGATCGGTTCGCCTCGGCTATCAAAGGTCATGATGGGTTTATGGACTATCCGTTCAATGAAACCTCCAAGCAAGAATGGAATGCGAGCCCCAACATTCGCAACGCCTACAGAACACTCGTGCCCCTGGCCGCGAATTCGGCCTGGTCGCCGGCCTTGGGCCCAGCTCATCTTCCCTGGTTATTTCAGAAAAAACCACCGGAACATTGGCCAACGCCGACCAAGCCGGACATCTGGTTCTGTTACCGGACCAATCCGGCGATTTCATCTTGGAATGCGCCGGAAGTGGCCGAACGCGTCGCGGAATTCCCATTCACGGTCTCGTTCGCGTATACCTATGACGAGACCAATCACTTCGCTGATCTCCTGCTGCCGGAAGCCACGGACCTGGAGAGCCTTCAATTGATCCAGGTTGGTGGCACCAAATTTGTGGAGCAGTTTTGGACGCAACAGGGCTGGACAATCCGACAGCCCGCGGTCGAAAACACCACTGACTGCATGGACATGAGCGACATCGCGACGGAGATCGCCACACGTGCGGGTATCTTGGAACAATATAACCACGCACTTAACCGGGGCGCCCACGGGGTCCGGCTCGTCACGGACGACTATGACTACGGCTTGGACGAGAGCATTCCCCATTCGCTGGAGGAAATCTGGAACAATTCAGCGCAGGCAGCGAGCCACGACCTCACGGACGGTGAAGAGGTTCGGGACCTAGACTGGTTCAAGGAGAACGGCTATCAGCTTCGACCATTTCCGCAATTGGACTGGTTCCTCTATCCGCATCTTAAAAAGAACGGCATCCGGTTTGAGCTTCCGTATCAGGAACGCGTCCTGCGCCATGGCACCCAGCTCGCCCATCGCCTGCACGAGATCGGGGTTGAGTGGTGGGATACACAATTAGAGGAGTATGAGCCGCTCCCAGAATATGTCCGCTTCCCGGATATTTGGACAGACCATGTGCAGGAATCTGGATATAACCCGGACGACTATCCCTTCTGGGGGCTTACATCCCGCAGCATGCAGTATTCCTGGGGTGCCAATGTGGGTATCCCGCTCATCAACGAAGTGGCGCAAAATATTACCGGTCATAAAGGCGTGATCATCAACCGGTCACGGGCCAGGGAAATAGGCCTGGAAGAAGGCGACCCCGTGGTGCTGGAGAGCGTCTCCGGCACGACGAAGGGCTATGCCGTGCTACGCGAGGGCATTCGCCCGGACACTGTTGTCATGATCGGACAGTTTGACCATTGGAAGACGCCCTATGCCAAGGACCTTAATCTGCCAAGCCTGAACTCNCTCACGTCACTTTCTCTGAAGCTCACAGACTCGACGGGGAGCGGCTCCGATCTCGCGCGACTGAAAATTACCCGGGGTGACGGACCGCCGCGAGACATATCCACCATCAATACGGGCGGCCATTAATGAACAACATATCAACTCGAGACGGCCTAACGCCCCGTTGGGGCATGGTTGTTGACGTCAACCGGTGTGTCGGCTGTCAGACCTGTACGGTAGCCTGCAAACACGCCAATGACACCGTTCCCGGTGTGCAATGGCGGCGGGTCCTTGATGTGGAAACCGGTACCTACCCCGATGTGGAACGGGTTTTTCTGGTAACCGGCTGTCAACACTGCGCAGAGCCCTCCTGTGTCCCGGTCTGTCCGACCGGCGCAACAAAACAGCGCGCCGATGGCCTCGTAACGATGGACTATGACCTGTGTATCGGCTGTGCCTCCTGCGCCGTAGCCTGTCCTTATCAGGCCCGGACCATTGTTCATGACAAGCGCTTCTACTACGAGGAAGAAACGCTGCAGGAAAAAACCGTGGCTCATGACGACCGGCTCGGCGTGGCGCAAAAGTGCACGTTTTGCATTGATCGCGTGGATGACGGTATCGAAGACGGACTGACACCTGGCAAGGACTGGTCCGCGACGCCGGCCTGTTCGGCCGCCTGCATCGCCTCGGCAATTAAATTTGGCGATTTTAATGATCCCAACAGTGACGTCTCGAAATTGACGGCAGAGGGCAGNTATTTCCAGATGCACGCNGAGCTCGGCAATGATCCGCAGATTAAATATCTGTACGAGACGCCCAGCGTACCGGGCCGGGATGCCCAAGACGCCGACATGAGCGACGAGGCTCTGACGGAACCGGACAATCCCTTAACAGGCCAGGTACAGACCTACTGGGACCTGCGCGCCGCCATGAACTTCATTATGGGCGGGTTTGGCGCCGGGCTGATCATTATGGCCTACTTCACGCATGTGGCTGGCGGTCTCGACGAGGCGGCCATGATAAAAATGTTTGCCGGCGCTGGGGCGATCATTGCCATTGGCCTCTTTTTTGTCTGGCTGAAGATTGGCCGTAAGCTGAGGGCGCTNTATGTAATTTTNCGGCCACAGTCTTCCTGGATGTCGCGGGAAGTTTATGCCGTCGCCATTCTCTTTGGAGCCGGCCTGGCGGACTTTGTCTTTCCATTCTGGGCATTGCACACGCTCGTGGCAGCCGCCGCCCTTGTGTTTCTCTATTGCCAAGCCCGCATTTTACATGCGGCAAAAGGCATCCCCTCCTGGCGCGTGCCGTCCATGCCCTGGATGCTGATGGCGTCTGGTCTCCTCGAAGGGACCGGTCTGGTGGCACTCCTCCTCGCCATCTTCCCACAAAACATGGCGGCTCCGACCCTGCTGCCGGTGACCGGACTGGTCCTTGCTGCCGTGAATGCGGTATTGTGGCGGAACTATGTGAGTAACGCCAAGTCCAACGGCATTGGTCCGCATTCCCGGATCATCCTNTTTTCACATACCTTAAAAGTTCACGCCATTGTCCATCTCTTTCCGGCTTTGTTGTTCATAGCTGTCATCGCATTGCCCACGCTCCCGCCGATGTTACTCGGGGCCGCAGGCGTGCTGATTCTAATCGGCGGCGCTTATTGGAAGGGTCTGATCATTACCCGCGCCTGCCACCAGCAGGGTTTTGCTCTGGCTAAATTTCCGCAGCGGGGATCAGGCAAATACTCCGCCCCGACATTGGGGGCGTAAGGAACGTCAGGACCAGGAGCAGGATCAGAGAGAGGCACGTCAGAAGGCGCCCCTGATTTTAGCCAGCATTCCCGAACACATCGGATACCGGCTTTAAAATTTTACGGGTATCGCCTGACCTCCACGTAAGGCCTGAGCGGTCGAAGAATTCAAGAATTTCGATGGCAAGGTTGCGGCCAACATCTGTGCTATCGCGGAAATCTGCGGCACCAAAACCAGCCTCTCCCCTATCGGCGCCGAGCTGCTCGGCAATATGCGCAAGCGCCAAGACCGCCTCGGGGAGCAAAAACCGGTTTTTCGCGACCTGACGCACCATACCCAATTTGGCGATGCGTACCAGATACTTCCCAAGATCTTTGGGGTTGGTGTCTAATTGGTCTGCGAGTTCGGCGACCACCGGCGGTTTGGTGTGCCCTTCCGCCAAAATTGGTTTAATTTTATTCCAGAGCGCCGTATCCTTCTTGGACATGACCGGCTCAAAGCCGGGCAGACAATATCCAGCCCCCAAATTTATAATCTTCTTATCCGCAGCCAGCCTGTCGAGAACATCCTGATACAACTGCAGTGGCATGCGGACACTCGCCGATGATCTCAAACCATGGGTATTGAGACTTGCACGCTCGGGGTTAGTCTCGTGCCAAAGCCTTAGATTGCTGGTTGTTTCCTGCTGAAGCGCCTCCCAGTGCTCAGGCGAAAACAGCACTGGCGCGGTTTCGGGACCCGCAACCACATGCTCGACCAATGCCAGGACCATCTCTTTATCTTCCGCCGTCAAATTCCACGTCACCATAAAAGGTATCAGTTCAATCCCTGCGGGATTATTCTCCAAAAGCGCTGAAAGCGCATCATCCGCTGACGGCTTTTCGAGATCCTTCAAAAAGGCCAGACGGGACGGCTTGGCCCGGCCACGGGCTGGCGGAAAAGGATCAACGACATCCCCCCCGGCAATGGTCCGCTGAGCCGACTGATCGCGGAGAATAAAACCATCGTCCTTTAAAACCCCAATCCTACGATCGAGAACAATCTGAACCAAGGCGCTGCTGCCCGGCGCGATCGACTTTTCTCCCAGAACAGCAATCCGCCCGGGTAATTCGGCGGCCCCCAAATGGACATGGACCGGGGTCCAATGGCGCAACGGCCTCGCTTCGCTTTTTAACACGCGGAGGCGGGCGTCAAAGCGCGCAACCGGGGCATGGATATCGTTGGCAACGAGCCAACCGCCGCGGTGAACCTCGGNACTTTTCAAGTCGGCCCCGGTAATATTAAGCGCACAGCGCTGCCCGGACACACCGCTTTCGGACTCTTTGTTCTGGGCATGAATACCTCTCACCCGGACATCAATTCCCTGCGGCGACAAGGTCAGGTGATCACCCACATTTACCGCGCCCGAGAAGACCCCGCCGGTGACGACGAGGCCCGCTCCTTGAACCGAAAAACAGCGGTCAATGGCAAGACGGAAATGCCCCTCTCCCTTTCTGTCTCCGATGAGATCTGTCATCGTTTCCAAATGCTCACGAAGATCGTCCACACCAGTGCCTTCGATGGCGGAGACCGGCATAATGTCCGCGCCCTCCAGACAGGTCCCGGCAATCAAGACTTCGATATCAGCAGTCACTGCTTCTAGCCGCGCAGTGTCCACCCGGTCCATCTTCGTCAATGCAATGATACCATCACTGACACCGAGCAGATCAAGAATGGCCAAATGTTCTTCCGTTTGCGGCATGGGCCCATCGTCTGCCGCAACGATCAGCAATGCATAATCAATGCCGGTCACGCCCGCGAGCATGTTGCGGATAAAGCGTTCATGACCCGGCACATCCACAAATCCCAGCACCTGACCACTGGGAAGGGGATGGTAGGCAAAGCCCAGATCAATGGACATGCCGCGCTTTTTTTCTTCCGGCAATCGGTCGGTGTCGATCCCCGTCAGCGCCTTAACCAGGGCTGTCTTGCCATGATCGATATGTCCTGCCGTGGCGATGATCATGTATGTCTGCCATCTAACCCGTCGAGCTGCGCCAGGAACCCATCGACATCTTCCAAACACCTGACATCAAGAAGGAAACTATCATCCTGAATACGGCCAATCACCGGCACGGGCAACGACCGGAAGGCAGAGGCCAGCGTGTTCAACGCCTTGCCCTTGCTTTTGCCCAACGGTTCAATGGAGATGGATGCACTCTTCAACCTTTCAACAGGCAAAGATCCGCTGCCGATCTGACTGAGGCATGGGACGGTGGTGACGCCGAACGCTGCCCCCAAGACAGTCCGCAACGGCACCTCTATTCGCTTCGCCGTCTGCCGGATTTCGGCCTCCGGTTTGGCGAGTAACCGGATCGCTGGCACCCGCTCAGCAAGNCGGTCCGGATCCCGGTAGAGTTCCAACACCGCGCTCAAGGCGGCGATGGTCACCTTATCCAACCGCGTCGCCCTTTTGATGGGATTTTTCTTAATCGCGGCGATCAAATCCTTCCGCCCGACAATAAGACCCGCCTGAGGTCCGCCCAAAAGTTTATCACCGGAAAATGTGACCACGTCGATACCATTCGCAAGGGTTTCCTGCGCNGTTGGCTCGTGTGGCAAGCCATAAGCTGTCAGGTCCGTAAGNGTACCACTGCCCAGATCCTCAATGAGAGGAAGGTCTTTATCCCGTGAAAGTTTTGATAATTCCCGCCCGCTAACCTCCTTGGTGAAGCCTTGCACCATATAGTTGCTTGTGTGAACTTTCATCAACGCGCCAGTCTTGGAACTGACGGCGTCCGCATAATCGTCATAGTGAGTTCGGTTCGTGGTGCCCACTTCCACGAGCTTGGCGCCCGCCCGCTTCATGATATCAGGAACCCGAAAGGCNCCNCCGATCTCAATGAGCTCNCCCCGGGACACNGGGACTTCCTTGCGGTTGGCAAGCGTGTTNAGCACCAGCAGGACGGCNGCNGCGTTGTTNTTCACGACNGTCGCCGCTTCTGCGCCCGTGATCTCCTGNAANANGCTCTCNAAATGGCTGTCNCGGTCNCCTCGCTTNCCGTTTTCGAGGTCGTACTCNANATTNGACGCNCCTCCNGCNACACTAACCATGGCATCAATAGCTTCTTGAGGCAGCGGCGCCCTTCCCANNTTTGTGTGCANCACTGTCCCNGTCANATTGAAAACCCGTTTGAGAGANGGCGCCGTNTNTTTCGCCAGNCGGGTCTCCAAGACANGNGNCAANGCANNGTCAGAAAAGCGCTCAAGTGCTCTCNCTCCCTCATCCTGTAATGCAGCTCGCNCCTCGTTNATNAGCGTNCGNACNGCTTCCGTTGTCAANTGACGGCCATATGTTTCCATNAGCGACGCNACGGGNNCCAGCCGCAGGAGTTTATCNACGGACGGGACCCNGGCNTGTAGGGATTGAGATTNATTNGAANANTNTTGCATACNTTCAGCTCTCACGGAGTTGACCTTGTGAACGNNTNACAAGGATAANTTATNAACGACNANGNTNTGGNGNCGGGATCAGACCGTCAAGNCACCNATNGGTTCCCCCGAATGCTAAGACGAACCCTCGTTTTTGACCGGGTTGGTCAACGTACCAATACCGGTGATTTCTACCTCAATGGTATCGCCATCCTTCATCCAGAGCGGCGGCTCCCGTCGGGATCCCACGCCACCCGGCGTTCCCGTGATTATGACGTCTCCCGGCCGCAATGTATGAATGGTCGAAATATACTCGATCAGCCGCTCAATCTTATGGTCCATCTTACTGATGCTTGTGTTCTGGACCTCCATGCCGTTGAGCCGCGTCGTCAACTGCTGCGCATAAGGGTCACCAAACTCATCAGGTGTCACCATCCAAGGGCCAAAGGGGCCGGTACCTTCAAAGTTTTTTCCCGGGCAGAACTGAATGGTATGGCGCTGCCAATCGCGCACGCTGCCGTCATTGAAGATTGAATAACCGGCGAGATGGCTCAACGCATCCGCCTGAGAAATGTGGCGGCCTGCCTTACCGATGATGACTGCCAATTCACCCTCATAATCAATCATGTCGGAGATGTCAGGTTTGATAAACGCATCTCCATCGGCAATAAGACCATGATTAGTTCGAATGAACAACATGGGCTTTTCTTGCGTGCCTCGGCCAGTCTCCTCCGCATGATCGAGATAATTCACACCAGCGGCCCAAATCACCGGTGTGTCCGGCACCACCGGCAAAAGGGTGACCTCAGAAAGGGAGAGATGAGCGTCTTTCCCGACAGCAGCGGCCTGGGCCGCCGCCAGACCGCCTTCATGGTTCAAGAGACCCATCATGGTCGTCGGTAAATTTGGCGCTGCAGCTGGAAGGGACACAAAGTTCGTGTCATCTATCATTACGCCGACACCGGCACCACCGTCTTTCTCATAGCTGATTAGCCTCATGGTCTGATCCTAGAATTGTATGGGATGTAATATGGCACTTTATTGCCAGATCATATGTCTCCATACAATCAGAATACCCCGTGCAAAGCTCCCTCTTTAGATCAGGAGGCCACTGGGATTATCCTGGTGCGCCGATGGCAACGGGGCGCACCGGAGAACCCGATCCGCCTTTTGATCGCAATGGCAGGATCATGGTACAGGACGTCCACACTTTATCCTGAACAAGCTTTGCAAGATTGGCATTTTGAATTTGGAGAATGCCGGAAACCGCCAGATTTTCATGGTGTATGGCGAACGGCAGCCCTGGCGGTGTTCCTTCAGGCGGGCCATGTTTCCCCACCAGTTGGCCATCGAAAACCGGATCTGTGAAAGGATTGTCGAGTGCAACCAACACCACAGCCTTTTTTCTAAGATACTGCGCGGCATCGTAGGACAGGCCCGGCCCTTTGGTATAATAGGTCTTCTTAGTATCGGGATCCTGCCAATGATCGCTCCAACCGGTGTGGATATACAACACGTCGCCCGGCAGCAACCCGCGCCACCCCAACCCCTGTTTTTTGATCATGGCTTCGATATCCTTGGTCGTAACAGTTTGGCCAGGCGTCATCGCTTTCCCGCCGCCCAAATGGCTTTTGGCGTCCAGAAGCACGGCGCTGGTCACGATGGGTGGCACATTTTCCACCCCAAGTTTGAGCAGGGGTGAGGCCGCCGTCGGCTTTACATCCTGTTGTTTGTAACCGCCGTAGTAGCGGGCTGTATCGACGGGAATGTCTCCTTTCCCTTTCCACATCTCCCCCAGGTAAGCGAAATGACCTAAGGCATCCATTTGAGTTCCTTGCGCAGCTGGTTCTCCGCTCTCAATTTGCTCCCCGTTAAATGCATGTTTGGAGAATGGCACACTCGCTGTGGGGCGGTANTTATATTTNAANGGCACACCGAACGGNGACCCNGGCATGNTNTTCGACCGGACGTGGGATATCTCATAAGATTTTGAATTTGGATTGGTCAGATGAGCGGCGCACCGCATCCATGTTCCCGGCCCTAACGTATTGGCCATGCCGACTTGATCCCCCTGAGGCCATGGCGGCGACGGCACCATGGTTTTTGACCGATTTACAACGTCAGGATCACTTTGCGCGATAGCTGGATACTTGCTGCCAAAGAGCCCGAATGCCATTAAAGTTAATACCGTTATTGAGAATAGAAACCGCCCTGGATTTTGCATCATATGTTCCCCATCTGACTTATTGGTAAGATCCAATTCTACTGTGTTTGGACAATCATGGGTATTTCGCGCTGAGTACGCAATTGTAAAATTTTGCATCGCGTCAGAGAGGTGGCTTCCAATCCGACGCAAAGCGCCGTCTACCAGGTGCCATGGGACCTGACGCAACCTGATGACGAGAGCACTCATGAAAAGATCCAGTGTAGAATGCCCCAGGCACCCTCCACCAGATACCCTTCGGCGGATATTTATTTTTCGGAGCTCTGATCCTTCGCNCGCACTAGGGGCATGTATTGCCACGCCGACGGCATCTCGCCGACGGTCACTTCTATAAGGGCCGGCCCGTCCTGCTTAAACGCGTTTTGGATGGCCCCGCGCAGGCCTTCCGGGCTGTCCACTCTCTGCCCCATGATACCATAGGCGTCAGCCAATTTCATGAAGTCCGGGTTTTGAAGATCAACACCGAGATACTGTTCGTTCCAATCTTCCTTCTGATTACGCTTCACGTTGCCAAAAGCGCCATCGTTCATGAGAATAATGACTACCGGAATGTTATGCTGCGCAGCCGTCGCGAGTTCCTGTACATTGAACATAAATCCGCCGTCCCCCGTCACTGCAATGACCTTCTTATCAGGGTTGGCGACTTGAGCGCCCATGGCGGTCGGCACCACGTATCCCAGTGTCCCCTGGTAACCAGCATGGATCAGCGTACGGGGCTGATATGTNGGNAACCCGAACCANGCCACATAGCCCAGCTGCGTGATATCAAANCAGGCAATACCATCCTCAGGCAATTCGTCCCGGATCACCATGTTATAGGAATACTGCGGCTCCAAACTGTTGAAACGGTCCATCACGGTCTTCTTCAACGCCGAGAGTTCTCCTTCACGGTTTTCACGCTTCCCGTTATGGCGCTGGACGCGCTCAGCCAGCATCTCCAGGGACTTTGCGGCCGTGGAGACAATGTGCACGTCAGGTGTGGCGATCTGAACGGACTGATTGGCATCTATATCGATGCGGATGAGTTTTTTGCCATCATGCTGGCCCCAACTGGCCGGCGCCTGATAGCGGGTGCCAACGGACAGANCCNCATCGATATTATCCCAGTCCTCTTTGGCNCACATGAGGTTCTGCGCAAGGTAGTGGCGGGAGTCGATGGCTCCGTTNCCNTGAGGCGACGTACATANCGGNGCCTGAATTTCTTCTGCAAGATTAAGAAGGCTCTCTTCCGCNCCCCAAATGCCACCTCCGATCATAATGGCGGGATGTTCTGCGTTGCCGAGCANTGCAGCCGCNTGTTCGATTAAGTCGTCATCAGGCTCCGGGTCCAGGCCATCATAGGACGTNACCGGGGCCAGCAAATCGACGTCTCCCTGGCTGGCCATGATGTCTGGCGCCATCTCCAAGAGAACCGGCTGAACCCGGCCAGTGTTCAGCTGTTCGAAAGCCTCTCGAACTTTTACCGGCGCGTCGGACGGCGCGTCGGCCCTTCCGCGCCACTTGGTGACCGACGCAACGGCCCCAGGTTGATCAGAGAGTTCGTGAAGCTGGCCAATTCCCTGACCAATTAACTTAGAGGGAATCTGCCCAGCCAGACAGAGTACGGCTGCTCCGCAGGCATAAGCAGTGGAAAGCCCGGCCGAGGCGTTTAGAAGGCCGGGCCCCGGGACCACCAAATTGACGCCAACCTTTCCCGTGGACTGGGCNTANCCNAATGCCATATAGGACGTGCCTTGCTCATGACGCGTGTGAATGACCCGAAGCGTGTCTCGGACTTGGTAAAGCGCACCAAACATGGGATCCAATTGCGCGCCCGGGAGGGCGAAAATGGTGTCGATACCATATTGTTGCACTGATTTTGTGAGCGCTTCCGCGCCTGACATTTTTGGCATAATTTGTCCCCTAACCCTATGATCCAACTATGATATTTCCAGGCTTTCGTAGTATTCCCGGAGCACAGACACAACCTCGGGCCGGCTAAACTTGGGAGAGATTTCCTCCTTATTGGCTAACATTTCCCTTTGACACGTTCCGGAGATATTAATGCGCTCTTCCGGCCCGTGTGGGCATGTCTTCGCCGTCGCCATGCCATCACATTTATTGCAATAAAACGTGATGTCGATTTTGAGGGGCTGGGTTATCAAGGCCCCCTCCCAAAGANTNTCAAAAATCTCCTGCGCATCGAAGGGGCCGTAATAGTCCCCAACGCCAGCNTGATCCCTGCCCACAATCANATGAGAACAGCCATAGTTTTGCCTGATGAGAGCATGGAATAATGCTTCTCGAGGTCCGGCATACCGCATCTCAATGGGATAGCCCGCCTGAATAGCTGTACCTTCGGAAAAATAATTCCGAATCATGGCATCAATCGCATTCACCCGGACATCTGCCGGAATGTCGCCCGGCTTCAATTTTCCCAGAACCTGGTGAATGAACACGCCGTCGGTGACGTCGATCGCAATCTTGACCAAATGCTCGTGGCTCCGATGCATGGGATTTCGCGTCTGGAATGCCGTNACCCGGCTCCANCCCAAATCTTGGAACATCTGTCGGCTTTCTTCCGGCCGAACATACAGGTCGGCGAACATCTCGGGAAAATCGCCCTCGTCAAACACAGTGACTTTTCCCGCTAAGTTGACAGGACCTTGCGCCATCACTTTTTGGACGCCGGGGTGAGCATCATCCGTCGTGCCAAACACTGCGGTACATTCCGTGGTAGAGTTTGGCTGATATTTTTCTGTCACCGTCATGACCGCCATGGGAAGGTTGTCCTCCTCTGCGTCAACGAGAACGATCTCTTGTCCGATTTGGATGCTATCGGCCAGATTTGATGTGACGGAGAGTGTCACTGGCACAGGCCAAAAAAGACCATTTTCCAGTTTCATATCCTGGCATACACCCTGCCAATCGGCCTCTCCCATAAACCCTTCAAGAGGGGTATAAGCCCCCATGGACAACAGGAGCAGATCAGACTTTTCTCGACTGCTCATGGGGACAACCATCAGGCCCCTTGCCTTATTCTTCAGCTCTGCCCGTTGAGATTCTGCTGCCAAAAGTGACAATAAGGTACCCCCTCCATGTGGAGGGACGAAATCTATCATTTCCAATTTTCCGTCAACAATCAAAAGTTGTGCCTGATTATCCTAACCGAAACACATAATCAACTGCCGGACTCCCCATTTATATTTCAGATGTTTTGAGACATGGCCGAATCATACCCCGGCAGTTCGAAATCAATGCCCAAGAGCGAGTTCGAGTGATCAAAGTCTCTTCTGCTGGCCCATGAGCGCCAGGAAATTTTTTTCTGATCCAGACCGCAAGAGCATGACAGCACAGCCGAGGACTTTATCTTTGGCATCTTTTCCGGCGGCTGGACAATTTTTGTCCACCAGGTGATGGCGGGCCTGCTGGCCGTTACCTTGTGTCCCCGCATTGAGGGCATTCGGCAAATCAGATTCTCGACCACCTTTTGGTACCGGTGAGCCATCTGTAATGTGGATGTCGGGAGAGACACCAGACCCTTGAATGGTCCGGCCTGACGGCAAGTAATAAAGCGCGGTGGTTAAGCGCAAAGCACCGTCCCAATCTAAGGGGGCGATCGTCTGTACCGACCCTTTGCCGAAGGATTGCGCCCCCATGACAACGGCCCGGCGATGATCTTGCAGCGCTCCGGCCACAATCTCAGAAGCCGAGGCGGACCCCCGATTAATCAAAACCACCATCGGGAGCCCATCGGTCAGATCTCCGCGGTTAGCCGAAAAACCCCGTGAGTCCCCGGCTCTGTTGCGGACTGATACGATCTCGCCTTGCTGTAAAAAAGCATCCGCAACCGCAACGGATTGATTAAGCAAGCCGCCCGGATTATTCCGGAGGTCAAGAACAAGTCCCTTCATCTGGTTGCCAGGCCGGGACCGCATTTCTTGAAGCGCACGTTCCAGCGCATCTTCTGATGAAGAGATAAAATGCGTCACCCGGACAACACCCACATCACCCTCGACCCGCCACTTCACCGGCTGGATTTGAATAATGGCCCGGGTGATCGAGACTTCGAAGGTGCTGCGACCCGCCCGCTGGATGGATAACCGAACATCGGTTCCCCGTTTTCCCCGAAGCCGCCGCACGGCGTCCCGAAGCCCCATCCCCCGAATTGGATCACCATCCACATGGGTGATCAAATCACCCGCCTTCAGCCCGGCCCGATATGCCGGCGTGTCGGCGATCGGCGCAATGATCCGGATCACTTGAAGCTCTTGGTCCATATTAATTTCGATGCCCAGGCCCCCGAACTCCCCGGACGTGACAACTCGGGATTCCTTGAACTCTTCCGGATTGAGATAACTGGAATGGGGATCTAGAGTTCCCGTCATCGCATCTAGTGCTGCCTCCGTCACGGAGGCAGACGGCAACGCCCCCGGGCGGCCTTCCATATTCTGAATGCCGTTAATAGCGGCGATCAGTAGATTTTGATCATTGGTCTGATGGACATAGTCTGTACGGATACGATCAAAAGCATCGGAAAAATGACGCAACTGCTGAGCTCGCGCACCGTCGTCGGAGGCGTATTGATAATACACGTCGCGGAAACGCTGAAAGTCGGCAGACTTTTCATGCGTGCGAGAAAACCCAACATCAATACCCGTGAAGACGCGCGCAACGGACCTGCCGTTCGAACACCCTGCCAAAGAATTAGAGAGCGCGACAAACAACACCATGGCCGCAACAGCCAGGATAAAGGGCCGTGTGAAAGACCGATTTGGACACTTAGCGCTCAACGCTGCTTACCTTTCTATCAGAACCATTAAGTTAACCATCCGAAACTATTTGAGCAATCAACTCATCTTGAACGCCCAATGCCTCGTCATTAGCCATGGCAGCTTCTTGTTTCGTTTATCCGACGCATACAGTTTTTCCTTCTAAAGTGGTAAGAAGTTATCTTCTTGAAAAGATATGTTTTTAAGGAAAGCGCATGTGTTCCGACCAAGGTCAGGCAGATTAGCGACGAAATTAAATCAATCTGTGATTCGGATCACGCGCCCCAGCGTTTCCACCAGTTGATCGATATGGGTCTTCTCAGCAATCATGGCTGGCGCGAGGGCCAGGATATCCCCTGTGACCCGGGACAGAATTCCGTGCTCAAAACACCCCCTAAAAACGTCAAAGCCTCGCGCGCCAGGCACGCCGCCACGGGGCTCCAGTTCCACACCTGCGGCAAGACCAAAGTTCCGAATATCGATCACATTCGGTACCCCCTTGAGACTATGTACAGCCTCTTCGAAATAAGGTGCTAGCTCGGCAGCGCGGTCAAAAAGCCCTTCATTTTTCGCAATATCCAATACCGCAAGGCCGGCCGCCGAAGCTACCGGATGACCTGAATAGGTATATCCATGGAAAAATTCTATGGCATTTTCGGGGCCCGTCATCAGTGTTTTGTATACCTCTGCAGAAATGGCAACGGCACCCATTGGCACGGTGCCATTGGTGAGGCCTTTGGCTAAACAGATGAGATCCGGCTGTATTCCTAATTTTTCTGACGCCGTCGCCGCACCGGCCCGGCCAAATGCGGTGATGACTTCATCAAATATCAGAAGAACACCGTGTCGGGTGCAGATGTCCCTGAGTTTCTTAAGATAACCTTGCGGTGGCGGGATCACGCCGCCGGCGCCGGACATGGGCTCGATAATGACCGCCGCAATGGTGTGCGCGCCGTGTAATTGGATAATATTTTCAAGCTCATCGGCAAGATGTGCGCCCCAAACGGGCTGGCCTTTTGAGAAGGCGGCCTCCGCAATGTTCAAGGTATGCGGCAGATGATCCACCTCGGGCAACATATTTCCGAACTGCTTCCGATTAGCGGCCACTCCGCCCACAGACGTTCCNGCAAANCCGGATCCATGAAATCCNCGCGCGCGCCCAATGAGACGGGTCCGCCGCCCCTCCCCTTTGGAGTAATGGTAGGCCATGGCAATTTTCANNGCAGANTCGACNGCCTCCGANCCTGAGTTCGCGAAAAAAACATTCGTNAAGGCGCTGTTTTGNCNTTCCTTNTGNCCCCCTTGCGGCAGGATNTCCAAGAGACGATTGGCNAGTTCAAAGGCCTTAGGGTGGGCTACCTGGTANCTGGGGACGTAATCCAGATCCAGTGCCTGAGCCCGCAGCGCATCGGCAATCTCTTCCCGGCCATGGCCTAAATTGACACACCAGAGGCCAGACATCCCATCCAGCACATCACGCCCATCGGAAGATTTAAGAACCATCCCCTTGCCGCCAACCACCAGCCGTGGATTGGATTTAAACGCACGGTTGGCTGAAAACGGCATCAAAAACGCGTCTAGGTCATTTGGGATCATCACGGTATCCTAACGCTATGGAGAGACCAGAGGCCCGCTGTTAATAGCAAAAATGCAACCAACTGATGGAGGGCGCCGAGAGAAACAGGCACGGCCCACAGCAAGGTGGCAACCCCCAAAGCGACCTGGACTACCATTAACGTGGCGAGCAAATAAAAGGGCATCATCTGCCGCCCAGAAAGATCGTGCGCCCGCGCAAGCCACACAGTGAAGCTGACAAGAAGAATCGTTCCGTATGCCATCATTCGGTGATCAAACTGTACCGTAGTGACATTCTCAAATATGTTGAGGAAGGCCGGCGACATGGACAATAACCCGTCTGGAACAAATTTGCCGTCCATTAGCGGAAACGTGTTATATGTAAGCCCTGCATCCAGACCGGCTACAAATCCACCCGCCAGCATGGTCAAGAAAATCCACAAAACCGAAACACCCGTTAGCCGGCGAAGACCGCTCAGCAGGATCTGCGGCGTATTGTGCGCCAGCAATCCGAGCGCGACCCAAAATATGTAGCCATATATTAAAATGGCGAGACCGAGGTGGGCCGTGAGCCGGTATTGTGACACGTCCGGCCGGTCCACGAGGCCACTTTTTACCATGAACCAGCCCAAAGCGCCCTGCGCGCCGCCGAGCGCAAACATCAGCAAGAGTTTGAGCGCCAGGGCACTGTCGAGCCGTCCCCGAACAAGAAACCAGACAAACGGAATAAAGAATGCGATGCCGATGATCCGGCCCCACAGCCGATGAAGATACTCCAGCCAAAAAATCGACTTGAAGCCTCCCACATCCATGCCGTCATTGATTTTGGTATATTCCGGCGTGACCTTGTAGAGCTCAAATATAGCCTGCCATTCCTGGGCATTGAGGGGTGGAAGCCAGCCCGTGATCGGGCGCCAGTCCACCATGGAAAGACCAGAATCGGTCAACCGTGTGACACCGCCCAGCATGACCATGATCAACACCATGCCGCACACGCCGATCAACCACCAGCCGATGGGCTGCCGGTTGTCATGATCTATTGGTGAAGCCACGGTCGCGGAGAGACTCGTCATCGTCAATTCAGCTCACATCTGACGTCGAATTGGAATCATGCAATAGCATCGTTTTTAAATGGTCGAAATTGATCATATCAAAAAAAGTAAGGTTCAGCCGGTCTTATACTTTTTTTGACCGCCTGGGACCTTGTGGGGTTATAGTGCCTCCTGAGTTACAAATAGTCCGCTAAACGCATTGATACAATCCATGGGTCCTCGCTCAAGTAAGATAATAAGCTTAACCGCCTTCATTTTATAAAAACGCATCGTCCGGACATCAGGCAGAGGATGCGACAAATGATCATATTCCACATTGAATGTTAATGACCCCGGCGTAGAGTGACTCCATGATCGTCTTGGGACTCAAATGTTACAGCCACGACACGGGCGCGGCTATTCTGTCGGATCAAAGCGGCAGCCTTGTTCTCCACGCCATCTCTGAGTCTCGGCTCAATCGGCGCAAGCACTCCTTCACTTACCCCCTGATGTCCATCGCATATTGCCTGAACGCGATGGGCCTGGAAACCCTGGATCAGGTAGACTTGATCTGTATTGACCGCCACATGGAGACCTGGCCCGAGCTCGGCTCTCAATTTGGTTTCCAAAACGCCGTGAAACGTCACCTTCCCCGTTACGACGACAATCACCGCTGGAATTACCTTGTGGAACAGACACTCCGTATGGATCGTTCTAAAGTGCGCTGGGTCAATCATGTGGACGCCCACGCCGCCAGCGCGTTTTATGTGTCGCCCTTCAAGCATGCCGCCGTCCTAATCGCAGAGGGCGGCACCGGCATCTACGCGGGTACCGGATCTACCTTAACACCCATTGATAGAATTGGATATTTGGGCGAAACCTACCAAGATGGAGTCCTTCTGGCGGAAACGCGAAACCATTTCGTCAATACGTCCTATTTTTACGATAAGGTCACAGCTCATTTGGGTTACGACGCGTTCGGGGCAGGTCAAACCATGGCCCTCGCCGGTTTTAGCCGTCAGTTTCCCCGCAAAGATTATATCGAGATTGACGAGCGGCGCTTTGACGACTTCATCATCAATCATGATCAGACCATCTTCAAAATGGGGAATATCCCCTCGTATGACGGAGATGACAGTGCCGCCCTGGTGGACGAACAGTGGGTAAACCTAGCCCGGCAGGCGCAAGAAACTCTCGAAGAAGACATTACCTACCTGGCCTGGCTGGCCAAGGTGAAAACAGGCCTTCCTCATTTGTGCATTGCCGGGGGAGCGGCGCTAAACTGCATCATCAATAGGAAGATTCTTGACGGGGGATATTTTAGAGATTTGTTTATCCAGCCAGCCAGCTCGGATGAAGGCATTCCATTGGGGTGCGCCCTGCACGGTTATTATGGTAGTGGGGGCCAGTTACGGACCGTCATGGAGAACGCCTATCTGGGTGTGGCAAATGATCCAGAAACGGTTGAGATAGCATGCCAGGCCTGGGGTCTCTATGCCACACAGGTGACGCCGGAAGGGGTCGCTGAACGACTTGCGGCGGGCAAAATCATCGGCCGCGTCGCAGACGCTTCTGAATATGGCCCCCGCGCACTTGGTAACAGGAGCATCCTCGCTGATCCACGCCCGGCAGATATGAAGAACCGTCTAAACGCTCAGATCAAACACCGGGAAGGGTTCCGCCCCTTCGCCCCGTCTTGTCTGGAGGGCAATATTCCCGCCTTCATTGATGCGCCGCGCGACAGTCCGTTTATGCTGTTGGCCGGGACCGTGTCGACGGAGGGACAACAGCAGGTACCCGCCGTAGTGCACGCGGACGGCACCAGCCGGGTACAGACTGTCTCCCGGCAACAAAATGCCGGTTACCATGACATCATCCGGGCCTTCTTTAAGGCAACCGGTTGTCCCATCCTGCTGAACACGTCCTTCAACGACCGGGACGAACCCATTGTCGAGACCTATGATGATGCCATCAGCTGTTTTTTACGGACGGGTTTGGACGGCCTGTTGTTGGAAGACCGGCTCATCGAGAGGGATCACGCCACACCGGTGAGAGATGGCGCCACCCTTCTCGCAAATACCCAGGCTCGGATTGAAAAAGACTACCGCAACCTCATCGCCCGTTTCTGCGATATGGAAGCTTATGTGACGCTGGGGGAGCGGCTGAGCAAGGCTGCTGGATGACAGCTCGAGTCTAACGTCAAACCAGTTCCACTCTCAGGCCTCGCCGAAGCTCGCCTTTTCAAAAAATTTAAGATGATCTCGGACGGCACCATACACATCGAAAAGGGCTGGGACGGTGTCCAAGATCCCGGCGCGGACCTCACGCGCGTGTTTCGGGTCCCGAAGAAGGTGGATGGCTATGTCCACATATGCCTCGGACGAGTCGGCCACGCACGCCGTGAGTCCCATTTTCCGGTAGGCGCCGGCCGTCACCCGACCGCGGAGATACTGCCCCGGAAGGGTAACCACGGGCGTCCCACCGGCCAGGGCCTCCTGGGTTGTCATACCGCCTGAATAGTGTGGCGTGTCTAACACCAGAGGTGCGGCGGCTAGGGTTGCAAGAAAGTCTTCCCGGCTCATGCGTGGCAAATAACCAATGCGATCCATCACATCCGGAATAGTTTTTCGAAA
Source organism: Rhodospirillaceae bacterium TMED167 (assembly GCA_002170915.1). Next base: position 27,230 of record NHHQ01000127.1, read on the forward strand.
ACGGGCATCCAGCAAGTCCGCCCATTCCGGTCGGCTGCCTTGCAAAAGTAAGAGTTCGGCCTGAGGACAGGCCCTGAGAATGCCCCCAATCAAGGTGTCAAAGTCTGGATGAAACTTAAACAAGGATTGCGGACACAGGATCTTATCCCCCTCGACGGGAGGGGCCGTCATTTGACACATAGGATTTCGAATGGGCGTCGGCATGCCATCGATTTGGACGAGGTTCTCGGAATAGGCCACATCCGCGCCAGCGGGCTCCATCACCCGGCTCGACACGAAATGATCAATGGTGGAAACGCCCGTCGTCACGGGATGCCCCCACCCCGCACACTGGATCGGTGCGAGCCGGGCGAAACTCAAAAAATAGGTGAACGGCTCCAGGCCGATATCGCAAAAATAGAGGATATCCAGTTCATCCTTCGCAATCATCTGCTGTGCCGCCTCTAGTTGGCGGGGCACCTGCACAATCTTCAAGGCGGCTCGTTCAAGCCGAGCTGTCAGCTGGTCACTTGAGGCGGCGGCATTGTACACTATGACCTCGGCCTGACGTTCCGGCACGCCTGCAATCAACCCTTCCATCAACCGGCCCACCGTATGCTCAACAAAAAACGAGGAAACGAAACCAATACGCAAAGGACCGCTTTCCATGCCAGCGAGCCAGTCCCGGCAGTGAGCTGCCTGGAAGGTCAGGGACGACGCCACCCGACGGTAAAGATCGGCTATCTTGGTCTGCAGACCCCGATCGTTCAATCCATGATAGGCGAGCATGAAATTGGTCGCGCCGACCTCGTGAACGGGATCATCAATCCGAAACGCTTGATCCTCAAGTTGCTCTAATTTTCCTTCCATCCGCGCGCGATAATCCTCTATCTGACCGCAGCTCTCCGGGATGACGGGCAGCAAAAGGGCATCCCGGATCTGGGTGGCTCCATCCGGCCGGACACCAAGCGCACCGGCATAGGCTTTGCCCGCCTTTTTCACCTCGCCGGATTGTTCCAAAGCACCGGCTTTATTTTTGAGGGCGGGGGCGTATTTTGGATCGATGGCCAAGGCGGCATCATAGGCCTGATGCGCTTCGCCATGGCGGGCCAGCCGTTTAAGGATATTACCGAGATTGTTGCGCGCGCCGGTATGATGGGGATCAAGGCCGGCGGCTTCTCGGTAAGCCGTTTCCGCCTCTGTAAGCTTGTTTTGATCCCCCAGGACGAGCCCGAGATTATAGAGATGCGCCGCACTCTCCGGATCCAGTAGACACGCTCTCCTTAGATGAGTCTCGGCTTCCCTCAAATCGCCCAAATGGCGATATACGACACCCATGTCTGCCATCACACCATCCCGATCAGGGTCCGCTGCCGCTGCTCTTTTTAAAAAAGTAATGGCCTCAGACTCATAGCTGGACTGAAAGGCGATAAGTCCTAGGTAGTGAAGGGCCATCGCGTTATACGGATCGCTCCGTAGGACGGAAAAAAATCCGTTACGGGCAGCGTCCAAATCTCCGCTCAGATAACAGATGCGGGCATCTTCTATTAAGCGGCAAGTATCAGCCATCTGCCACACTCAAATCCGACGACAGCGAAGCAAACGCCCCCCCCCAACCACCATCAGCAGACTGCCGGTAGACCTGAAAGTCCGGAAACCATGGAGAGCGCCCCGTCGTCATCCATCTATAATCCGCCGGGTGGGGTACCAGGACGCGGGCTGATTTTCCCACCGCCGCCCGGAGGTGCATATTCGTGTTGCTCACGCCGATATACTCATCCAAGCAGGCCATAACGGCGATCATGGTCTCTAAATCTGTATTATCTCCAGCGACACCCAGCACCTGACCATGGAACTGTGCTTCCAAATCGCGCTGTTCCTCGCTCTTCAGTTCACGTTGGAGATTGATGAGAGTACCGGGCAGCTCCCGTAGCAAACTGGCAAGCTCAGCCAAGGGCGCCTCTTTGTAGAGCGCCCCTTTCCCGCGGAGGCCCGCCCGGTAAGTAAACCCAATATACGGCGGCGGCCCGGCGCCTTGGAGGCGCTGCCTGACCGCTGCCAAATGGCCCTCCAACGGAGTAAGACGGAGAGATGCCGGGACCCCAGAGGAGGCTAAGAGATAGGGCAGGTCCGCTACGCTAACGGCCACACTTGAGCTCCCCGGGCTGGCTGGGTCAGCCAACCCCGGAAGCGCGCGCGCGGCCATGCCCGATAGCCGATCATCACCAGCATAAGATACTTCGGCGCCCCGCATCATTAAAGCGGGCGCGAACCGGAGGAAAAAGATCTCATCGCCCACCCCCTGCTCTCCCTCGAGCGCGATGCGATGACCAAAAAGCGCAGGCGGCAGGGTTTCTTCGGGCAGAATATGACGCGTCCGATTGGCGCTTGGCCTATAGCGATAGTGGCTCCAACCCTCCTGATAGGCCCCCTTGGCCAACTGGACGAGCGCGAGATTCCACTTCGCTTCGAATAAATTTTCCGATGCCCTAACCGCCGTCAGATAGGCCTCTTCTGCTTCCGTCAGCCGGCCCAAATTGCGAAGACATGATCCCAAACTTGTCAGGAGTTCTGCAGAGTTGGGGTTCCGCCCAAGGGCGTCCCGGAGCATGGCTTCCGCCGTATCATAGTCCCGATCCGCCATCAGCAAGACAGCCAAATTATTTTTTGCCTGAACGTAGCCTGGCCGCTGACGCACAGCATTTTCATAGTGCCAGCGGGCGTTTTCTTGGTGGCCCTGCTCTTCTGATAAGACGCCCAAATTAAAATGGACTTCAGGAAATATTGGTTGCCGATCAAGCGCCTGACGATAATACCCCTCCGCCAGTGTCCAATTTCCGGCGAGCCGGCTCAACATACCCAGCCCGTTTAACGGTAGCGCAAATGTGGGGTCCAATGCCGCAGCTTTGTCAAAAGCATCCGCTGCGCTCGCCAGATTTCCAGCCCCTCGATAGGCCTGACCCAAATTGTTCCATAGCTCTGCACTTTCCGGGCTCGCCGCAATCATGCGTTTGAACAAACGCACAGCAGCGGCATGGTCTCCCGCCCCAAAGGCCTGGGTAGCTTCGCGCAAAATATCCGAGGTGCTAATCATAGACGCCCATCATAGAACCGCCAGTAAAGGGATCAATGCGTTGACCATGTCCCATCGCCTTGAAATGGCTATCGCGGCTATCAATGCCGCGAATGAAGATGGTTCCAATATTGAAATCGTGGACAGTATGGAAGTTGAATACGAGATCGCCGACACCAAACCGATGAAGCGCTGGTTTATAAAAATTACCCCCGAATCCCCAGGATTCATCCAAACAGAAAGCCAGTCTCATCATTTCAGACGCTGGGTATGCCCCTCAACTTACACCACCAAGGAAGCAAGGATAATACCCTAGAGGCCACCCCTCTGCGACCATAATGCCGATATAACGGCCGAGACCATGGCCGACTGCGGATAACCTGACTCCGAGATAGTGAAGATCCGGCGGATCTTATTGAAGAAAGACCCGCACTCCGATTCGGAAATGCAGCTGCTAGTAGATCTCATTTGCCTGGTTTTATGGAGACTTATCTCCTCGACTTTTCCACACGGCATGATGAAAACAAGGTGATCGGCATCGTCCAAAAAGCCTGGGCCAGAGTGACACCCCGTGGCCACGAGGGATCCCTCGCCATTACCGACGGCGTCCGGGCGCTGCTGAAAACCGTGCGGGAAAGTATACATTAGCGCTAAGACATCGCGCGCCTTGCCGGCCGAACCAATGATTGACGCCAACTCATCGACGACGCCACATTGCCAACGTACACGCGATCCGATTACGCGGGGGTCTCCTTAGGGTCGGCATCAAGCGCGGCACGTAGAACGAGGTAGACCTTGCCAGCGTCAGATGTCATGACACTGGATCCCAGCACCGCGTCCTGATCACTGCGCTTGGCGTCACTGATTAATACATCAAACTGACGAAGGTATCGGGTGACATATTCCCGAAATTCGCTATTTTCCCGGTGCAACTGCTTGATTTTAGATAATTTAGAGCGGGACCGCATGCCCAAAATCTTACGCAGAAATATACTCTTGTCGCCTCGATTATAGTGAACCCAATCGTTTTCCGTGATACGGGTTTCCATCACCCGGTTGATATCAATTGCTACCGACTCAAGGGCTTCCGAAATCATTGAGAGACGTTGAAGAAAATTCTGCGAACTGGCCTGACGCGAAAATTCTTTGAGGGAACTAGTAATTTTGGTTGCGTTCTGACTGACCGCATCTAACTCCCTTGTTTGCCGGCGAACTTCGGAGGTCATCTTCTCGGTATCCTGAGACACTTTAGCCGATGCCGAGGTCATGTTTTTAGCCCCCTGCTCCATAGTCTTCCCCCAAAGCGACATGCTCTGTAACGCTCGGTTCGACTCATCCGCCGCGCTTCGTGCGTGCTGCTCGACCGATGTTCCGACCGCATCGATTCCGCGCAGCGCCTCATCGAAGGATGAGGAAATTTCATGCAACTGATTTCGGAGCTGTTCACCAGCGCCTCCCATTTTAGACGAGAGGTGATCAGATGCCTGCGAGACGTTTTGGGTGTGTTGACGCAGCGCCTCACCGATCTCTCGGAGCTTCAGGAGGTTCTGTTCTGCAGCACCCGATGTCGACCGAAGGGTCGCCTGCATGGCCTTATCCGCATAGACCGTCGCTTCGGTTGCGGTCTTGGCAGCATCGGTCATTCTGTCCGCCCGCGCCTGAACCGTATCAGACGCTCCCTCCAGCTTGGCGAGCGCCCGGTCTGAGGACTGTGTGAGCTGCTCCAACTGATCGCGGACGGATTGAGCGGAATTCCCAATAAGCGCGGTGTTATGTTCTGTCATGCCCGTCAGACGGCTGGCACCATCCATCAATTGCTCGCTCACCGCCTGGGTCTGTTTAACTGCGGTCTCCGACGCCTGGGTTAAGTGAACCGTGTGAGTCTGAAGACCGGAGGTAACCTCGGATAACAGCTTGGCGGCACGATCCACTGCCAAGGTCACTTCGCGGGACCGATCATGTAAGGTGCCGCCGACTTCCTCCACCCGTGCCGATGCCTTATCTGTGATACCGGTCACTTGCTCGCCGCAGGCCTGCAGTTCATCTGCAAATGCTTGCACGTGCGCGGTTGATTCACCCGCCACTTGGGCAAACTCCTCTGCGCGTTGACGGAAATTAACACCCAAGCGGTGCAGCCGTTCCTCCGTATCGTCAGACGACATGCTGATTTGGCTGAAATTGCTGCTGAGTTCTTCAGCAATATTGCGAAGCCTCGCTGCGGCCTCATCGGCAGCCGTTGCGGCTTCACGGGAATTCTCCAGCATTGTGGTGCCAGCGGACCCCACGTCTGACACAGCATCCTTGGATGCGTTTGCCAGTGCCCGTGAACGCTCTTCTAGCGCAGCCGCTGCGTCACTAACCTGATTGATCAGATCTTCCGAGACAGAGCGCATTTTGTCTGCTCGGCCTTCCAGGTTCTCCCAGGTGGCGTCCATCTGTGTGACAGCGTGATCAGTGATCGACGACAATTGCTCGGAGCGCTGTTGCAGTTTTTCGCCGACTGAATCAATTTGATCCGTCGCATTATCGGTTGTCCGGTAAAGGTCTTTCGACTGCTGCGCCAAAGCCTCATTGACCAACGTCAGCAGTTTGGCTGCCCGGTCGGAGGCCGATGCCACTTCACGGGAACGGAAATCCATGATCTCGCTTGCAACACCGATCTCGTTAACCGCAAGGGCCGCCTGGCCCGTCACATCCGATGATTTCGTCTGTATCACTTCAACGGCAGCACTTACTTTAGCAGACGCCTCATCGGAGACGTCACCGAGTTCCCGGGTGCGGCGGTCCAAAACACTCCCCATGGCCTGGAGGCGCTCCGTTGCCTCTTCCGCATTCTCATCCATAGCACGGGTCTCCTTACGCAAGGCATCCCCCACCGCGGTAACACGCTCCACTGTATCCGCGGCGACGGAATTGATCAGAGCGGATTGTTCCAACAATTTTGACATCACGCTATCTACGTCCGATGACGCGGACTTAGACGATGCAGAGATTTCCCTTGCTTGATCGGGTAACAGTTCTGTCAAATATTTAAGGTGTTCCGCCGCCCTGTTTGATTGATCCGATAGCAAGGTCAATCGTCTGGAGAAATCATCGTTTGACTGGGTCACTACTTCCGTTGCCTGCGCGATCTCTTGCGCATCCCGGCGCAGCGCCGCAGAGACCTTATCTACATTGGCGACATTTGCCTTTCCCGACTCCTTGAGATGGAGCCCGGCCTCGTGCATCCGTTCCGTCACATTTTCCAGCAGTCCGGTGGCTTCCAATGAAACTTTGGACAGGTCTTCCTTTTTTCGGAGGAGCTCTTCGGCTGAGCCTTCCATCCGCACTACAATCATATCGTTGACACGGCTCAATTGGTCTGACCGAACCTGCATGAGGTCGCTGGCCTCTCCGAGCCCGGCAATTGACCGCTCTGTCGTAATCTCAAGAACTTCCGAGTGTGCCTGAAGACCGGTAGCGACGCGGTCAACTTTCCCTAACGATTGATCAGCAGCATTTTCAAGTGACCGGGCGGCCTCTCCGATCAGGGTGGTAACAGCGCGCGTGCGGGTCGACGCCTTATCGCTAACAGCCTCCAACTGAAGCGCCTTTTCCGTGAAGCTGGATATTGCCACTTCCATATCGGTATGGGCCGCGCTCCCGATTTTTTGCAACGCCTGCGTCTCAGCAAACAACTCCGCGCCGGAGATCTTAACATTCTCCAAAACCGTTTTTGTCGTTCGTTCCAAGGTATCCGCGGATTCCGCCATGCGTTTCATCGCGTCATTGGATTCCAATGTTGATTTCGATAGGGTCTCTGACGCAACCTCTGCCTGATGGGCCAGCATATCTCCCATGACCTCTAATTGCTGGGACGCTTGGTCGGATCGTCGGGTCATATCCATGGCGTACTCATTTAGGCGCTCGCCACTGGCGTCTAACCGATCCGCCGCGCCTTGGGCGGCAGCCGTCAGATTATCCGCTTTGAGCACCAAATCGGCCTGGATCTTGTCCGCCGTGGAGCCAGCTTCTCGGGACACGTTTTCCAGCCTGTCCGTTCCCGTTGTAAAATGATCCACAGTATCTCTTGCGATTTGGGCGGCTTCATCTGCCACGCGGATCAGGCCTTCGCCACTTTTTTGCAGAGCGCTCGTAATGTCTTCGGTCCGGGACGCTGCTTTCTGGGAGACGTTAATCAAATCGTGGGACTGGTGGTGGAGCACATTTCCAGCCTCACGCGCACGTGCGATTGCACGGTCGGACGCGTTCACCAGGTCTTCTGCTTGTTGGCGCAGTTTTTCGCCGGCGCTATCCGCGTTCAAGCTGGCCTTTTCAGACGCGGCAACCAGGGATGACGTCTGTACCCGGATGAGGTCAGAGGCTGCCTGCGCCCGGTCGGAAGCTTCTTCGGACGCATGCGTAAGCACTTTGGCCTGGGCTCTAAGGACGTTTGAAATTTCGGCCGTCCGAAAATGCGCATCATCCGAGGGAAAAGTAAGTTGGTTTAAATGCCAGCGCAAAGCAAAAGCCTCTTTCTCATATATTTTACTGCGCTCAAAGTATGCGACGACGACCCAGAGAAATGCCAAAGGCGTGACCACGCCGGCAGCCATACCGCCGAGTTCATGTGGCAGCAACGCCAACAAATCCGGGAACGTGAACCCTTCAAGGATGTAGGCACCACAGGCCAAAAGCCAGGCAGTCGACATGATCACCGCGCCAATCGAGAGCAAACGATAACGCGCATAAACCGGCATCCGCCATGCAGGCGGCATCACCGTATCCACCTCAATGGCAGTGCCGGGGGGCATCAGCGGCTCCGGCGTCGCTCCCGAACTGGTTGAGATCGGAGCAGGTGCAACATCTTCCTGGCCGACAATTGGCTGAGGCCTGTCAACCGGGCTATTTTCGGCACTCTCGTCTGCTAGATGAACCACTTCGATGGACGGATTACTGGGCTCCGTGCGGCCCGGCGCATTCCTCGCCATGTGCTATCTCCCGATAAAGGCAAGGCGCATGCCTAGCCTGTTACTACTCATACTTAGCAGTCTTTAGAGGCAATTGCAGTCAATATATTGAGATTGTTAGTTCGTTTTTAACCACATATAGCGTTTTGTGAGAAAACTTTGTAGAAAACTCAAGGAGGCGCAGGAAATACAGGCATTCTAACACTTTCCTGTCTCGATCAATGGAGCCGGTTTGCACCACCTCTTCGGGACGGCTACATAAAAAAGCTTAGGTAGCACAAGTTATACATAAACCCAGGAAGCAAATACTGGCGGCCAAGAGGACGTGATGGCCCGCCGAACTGTAAGGAGTTATTTAATGAATGATCAAACACGCATCGAACTTGAAGCCGCCGCCTTTCGTGGGTTGGTTGCCCATTTTCAAAAAAGGACGGATGTCCAGAACATAGACGTCATGAATCTGGCCGGGTTTTGCCGGAATTGTCTCTCTAAATGGTACATGGCCGCAGCCAAGGACCGGGGAATAGAGATGGATTATGAGGAAGCACGCGAAGTTGTTTACGGCATGCCTTATGAAGACTGGAAGAACATACACCAGGCGCCGGCTTCCGAGCATCAAAAGGCTAAATTTGACGAGACCAAACCCCTTCACGCTGAGATTTCTGGTCATTAAGTCGAACGCCGGAAACCCGGCTCCGGATCAGACGACTTGATACTGGCGCAAATTGCCCTTAATCGCGCCCAACCTTGTTAGAGCTGCGTCGCTATTTCGTGAGGTGGCGGCCTTTTAAGAAGAAGACAACCGTGACGACGACAGCGGCCGCAGCTAACAACATCTCGCCGCGATGCACCCAATCCACAGCGGTCGCCACGAGCTCGGGAAATTCAGCACGAACTTCCCCTTTGGCATTGCTGGCGATACCGGCATCCGCCAGTCCCGCCGAGTTGGCAAACAGCCCCGCCGCGGCAGCACCGAACCCAATCCCCAGCGTTCTCATGGTCTGCACAGAGGAGCCCGCGAGAGACTCCTGGCCCTCGGGTGCCGCGAGTATGGCGAGGGCGACGAGATGGCCATTTGCCAGCCCCATACCAATACCGACGAGCATCAGTCCGGCTGTCGGAAATAGGAGAGAAGCCGACGTGGCTCCCCAGGCGAGAACGGTAGAACCCGCAAAGATAGAAATCACACCCGTAAATATCGAGACCCAGACCATACGCCCCTGCATTCCTGAAACCGCAACGGCTGACGTGGTCCAGGAAAAGGACATGGCGGCGCTCAAGTATGCCGCGACGATGGGGGCCTGACCGTGCAACACCTGAAGATACAAAGTTGCAAACAAAGTGGCGAAATTGAAGGACATGGTGATAAGCAACAGGATCCAATAGGCTGATCCCAGAGCGGAAGAAATGACCAAGGTCCCGGGTGGAAACATGGGAGACGTTGATCGTGCGTCCCGCCGAAAGGCCGTCACCGCGAGCACAATGGCGGCCAGAACGAGAACGGCTCTCCAGGCATTATCACTGATTTGGGAGGTATAGCCGATACACAATATAGAGCCGCCCAAACTGACCAGCCGGACCAGTGGCGCGGCCTCCCAAAAGCTTGGACGGTCACCGGAATTTTCGGACGGCGGGATGATCCGCCACGCCAGAGCGCAAAACGTGAGCCCCAAGGGAATGAGCGTCCAAAATGCCGCACGCCAGATACCCAGTTCAGCAAACAACCCGCCAAAGGCCGGGCCAATAACGGTCGCAACACCCCAGGTCGTGGAAATGACGGACAGGATACGGACGCGCAACTCCCTGGGATAAAAGTCTCCGACCATGCCGTAAGATTGTGCGATCATAAGTCCAGCTCCGAGCCCTTCGAGCAGACGCCACGCCACCAGGATGGGCATGCTCCCCGCGAGACTGACACCCAAGTTTCCAATGACAAAAAGGAGTCCCGCATAGACATAGCCTTTGCGGCGGCCAAGCAAATCCTTTACCGGCCCTGCACTGGCCGCCCCCACAATGGACCCCACCATGTAGAGCATAATGGTCCAGGAATAATATTCAGCGCCTCCAATGTCGCCTACTACGGAGGGCATCACCGTAGTTACCACGAGCGTATCAAGTGCAAACAGACCAACCGCCAGGTTGAGCACTATTGTGTAG
>NHHQ01000128.1 GCA_002170915.1 Rhodospirillaceae bacterium TMED167
TTTTTTATGCCTGAGGATCCGCAATTTGCAGAAGGAGCGATCACGTTACGCCTTGCGCGAGTCGGGGGCTTGGTGTTTCCATACGGGCGCTTGGGTGCGCCTCATCTATGAGCGGCTAAGAAGGTCCATGGCTGCGTTGAGCTGGCTCATACGTTGATGGCTGCCATAGTGGCCATCCGGATGGTGAATGGTCGCCAGCATGCGGAACCGACCCCGGACGGTAGCCCTATCAGGCCGGTCCGACGGTGCAAATCCCATGACGTGCCGGGCGTCTGCTAGCGTGGCGACGCCTGCCTCTAGAGGGTTGAACAACAGGATGGAAACGATGGACTGAAGTCGGTCCACTTCCTCTCTCAAGGCCGGTGACGGCCAAAGGGATTCTGGAGGTTCTGAAAGGCCTGGGGGTTTTGACAGTTCTGGCGTCTCTGGTGGTTTGGGTGGCTCGGAAGGCTCTGGGGCCTCTGGGGCAGTTGTTATTTTTTCGAGTGTGACCGTCAGGGCCCCCTGGTCCAACCTTAGCGCTAAATTCAAGGCCCTGCGGACTGTTGTGACATCGTAACCAGCACTGAGCCGGACCTGCAGACGGGGTTTCCGGCGCCAGGGTTTACCGGCAGACGGCCCGGATTTCAGGACGGTTTCTTCTCTGTCCTCTGGCGGCGGGCCTCCCGGATCCGGAACGCCCTGAATCACTGTTTCTGGAATAACTAGCAAAATTGATCTGGCCAAGTCCGCGACGTTGACTTCCCGCGCTGCTGCAAGAGCGCTAATCGCATCCCGAAACGAACTCGAGCAGGAAATTGTATAAGATCTCTTTGGTGTTTTGATTGCCATTCGAGCAGTCCGGCTGCCATGGTCAGACGGACTCAGTCGCCAGCTGACGCAGTGCAGTGTTTTACAGTGTGATTGGGCTTAAAAAAACCTTACCGACTCCAAGGCCCCCGTCAACTGCTATCGTTATTTATATTGGCGGCAGTATTATTTCCATGGCCTCAATGTTNCATNAANTTGNCCANACTGCGGNTGANGCTGNATAGNGGTTNNGGGNGGNTTNTTNTCTNGNCCANTTAGGGNTGCNAAGANNGCTTTTCGCCATANACAATCGNCCAGGGAAACCGCCAGAAGGGNCTGTTCGCCGGATCGACACCGTCGGNTTCCTGAAACGGAATAATCTGAAGATTGNTTAGNCCTTTTTCTGTCATNAGTGCGACGGGATCAATGTCTGNCCAGGATGACATAAAAGGTTCATTGTTGCGCCGGGCGTGGCCGTCATGAATGAACCGGGCAAAAGCGTTTGGGACATGGTGAAAGTCTAAATGGGCCATGCGTCCGCCGGGCGAGAGGACACGCACCGCCTCCTCGAAAAGTTGATCAATTTCCGCCGGGGGCAGTTCATGGATCAGCATGGTGGAGGTGACTAAATCAAACGTATTGTCACCATAATCCGTTGTCAGGGCATCCATCTGGCGATAGCGTACCGGGCTGTTGGTGCCGGATGAGGCCTCGTGCGCGCCGACCTTCAGGCAGGGCGCGGACAGATCAATGGCCTCGACATGGGCGTTTTTGAAGGTCTCGTAAAATGGCCGCGTGCTTTTGCCGAAACCGCAGCCCATGTCGAGGATGCGGGATGGTGCCGTACCCTGGCCGGCGACAAAATCGGTAAACCGNTGGTGCAGGTCTTTGTGTGCCTTTCCCATGAGAGGGGTGGTGGACCGGGCCCCCCTCTCGTAGACAAAGCCGGCAATGTCATCGCTCCAGACGCCGCCCGGATGCTGATGAATATCAATNTTTCGGTAGTAGTCCGGAAGTGGGAGATGGGGGTCGAGGGCCAGGCGGTCGGCATCGGCTTCGATTCCGTCCACGGAAGCCATCAGTTCTCCGCGTCGGCCATCATGGTAGGGGTAAAGCCCATAGCGCCCGGAATATTTGAAGCGCTGGAGGTGGCGTTCCAGCCAGGCATAAAAACGGTACAATGTGGTGCCGCCAATTAAAGCCTCAACCTCTCCTGCCGTGTCGGGTGCGGCCTCCGATNATGCGGCACGGTTCTCATAGTCAGCTNTNAGCGCAGGATAGATTTCCGTCGTCCAGTAGCGCTTGNCGTCGAGGAGAAAATCCTGTGCGGCGACNAAACTGCGATCATCCATTGTCTGTTTCTCCTAAGCCGCGCCTTGGGATTGTTGTTTGCCCAGAAGGCTGATCATGAGCCCGCGTGTGAACTCCGCCCGGTCATCTGCATCGGCGCGGCGTTCCTCATCGGAGGGTTCTATATCCAGGGTGGCGCGGTCCAGCATTCTGGCCTCTTCCAAGAGGCGTTCAAGCGCGCGCTGACGGTTGCGAAGCACGTAGACCTCAGTCGCGAGGGCCATGACGACACCGAAAGCGCGGTCCAGCGCAGGGTCCTCAAAGAAAGTTTGTTCCGCCAAATCAACCAATTCCGGCGCACGTGGCATGTCATTCTCCTGAAAAGCAAGGGATTTAAATTTTCATCAAGATGATATCCCGAGACATAGGGATTTAACACAACGATCTAGGATGGGGATCTAAGACTCGGATTTAGAATGACTGCAGACAACGGAGCCGTTCTGCAATTCAGAGGACNCNCTCCAAGAACCAGNNGAACCCGGTGGCACCAANCAGAACTGTTAGGGGGCGCACGATGCGGGACCGGTACCAGGCTTTTTGGCTTACCCAAAACCCGAGGGCGGCATACGCGATGGCAATGACGGCCAACTGGCCAAGTTCGACACCCACATTAAAAAAGACNAAACTCGTCGCGAAGTCGACTGTTNCCACGTTAATTTCTCTCAACACCCCTGCGAATCCAAACCCGTGGATAAGACCAAATCCAAAAATCAAAAAAGGTCTCCACGGATGAAGTCTGTCAGTAATCCAATTCTCTACCGCGACAAACACGATCGAGAGGGCAATGAGAGGTTCTATAATAGCCGGTGAAATCGACACCAAACCGAGCATGCTGAGGGCGAGCGTGAGCGTGTGCGCTACGGTAAAACTCGACACCTGAATGATGAGCGGCCGAAGTCGGCTGGACAGAAAATACAGGCCGAGCACGAACAGGATATGATCCAAACCAAACGGAATGATATGGGTAAAACCAACCCCCACATATTGCCACGCCAACCCGGTGAAGCTTTGATTAGACCCGCCACTTACCCGAATGGGCGGGCTCCGATCTCCGTTTTTAAGCCAAAATGCAACTATCTCGCCACCGATGGCGCCTTGCACGCGGAAGACACTATCGCCGAACTCAGGTGCATACCGCCAGGTTAGGGTAGGCGCGCCTGCGGGCGCCGTCCCGGTCAGCGTAATCTTGGTGTGACGGGGCAGTGCGAGGTCCCCTACTTTCGGCACCCTGATATATGTGAGTTTGAGGTCTGCCGGGCGATCATCGAAGGTGATATCAATGCCATTAAGAAAAACTGGCATGAAGGCGCGTATGTGGTTACTCAACGCGGCGGGCGGCAGTTGTCGAAGGGCGTCATATGTTTNTGCTTTTGGGGACTCCTNCGTGTTTTTATGCGTNGCACCAATGCCTGTNATNAGTGCCTCNAGNTTTGCNTTGATTTCGATTNTNTAAAGGCCCGTTCCGCTAAATTCAGCGGTGACGATTGCGGGTCTGATTTCGTGCGCTTCCACCTGTGGTAATGTTCCAACCAGGAAGACGAAAGAGACGAAGCATAAAAATGCTGAACGGCAGAACATATTGACAGGACGATCAACGTTTCAAAAGTAAATTCTAGAGGTAACACACCAGAGGTAACCCATATGATTATAAAGGCAGCTAAAATAACGGGCACGCCCTTTATCTTAATTTTATTGCTAATCGTGGCACCGGCACACTCACATGAATTCTGGCTGGAAACGTCGAACTATCAGCCGAAGATCGCCGAAGAGCTCCCAATCACCCTCCATTTAGGTGAATTCTTTAAAGGTGTCTCCCTACCTTATTTGCAAGATGAATTTGTTCTTTTCCAGACCCACACAGGNAATACCACAACGTCTTTAAAGGGCCTCAATGGTGATTTACCGGCTGCAAGGTTTGCCATTTTCCGGCCAGGCCTGACGCTGGTGACATATCGTAGCGCGCCGTCCGATATAAAGTTTAAAGANTGGGAAGTTTTTGAGAGCTACCTGCAAAGTCAGGGGCTGGAACACATTATCCAAAATCACGNGCGATCGGGAAAACCGATAAAAGATATTACGGAGCTCTATGAGCGCAATGCGAAACTGCTGATTGGTGTCGGCGCCGCCGGCCAAGATCGCAAGACCGGCCTCCCGTTGGAGATAGTCGCAGAGAGAANTCCCTACAATTTAGACCGTGGGTCTGCTCTTTCCGTCCGGCTTTTTTACAACGGGAAACCGTTGGCGGGTTCTCAAATCACCGTATTTGCCAAAGCCAAACCAACCCACCCCCTTAAAGTCCGCACCGATGCGANGGGGCGGGCAAAAATACAGCTGCCGCACAGCGGTGCCTGGCTCCTTAGTTCGGTCCATATGGTCGCGCCCTCGGCGGCACAGAATGTCCATTGGTACAGCTATTGGGCCTCNCTGGTATTTTTCCGACCGTAGGAGGGTCACCAGCCTGCCCCCATTCAGTCACGCACTCGGGTCAGGGGTGCGCGGAATAATCGTCGTCATCATCTTGCGGCATCTTGGGNTCTAAGTCTGGCCGAAGGCTGCTCTCAACTGACCAGGATGGTNATGCCGGTCGCGGCTACCAGCCACGCCACTACTGAGGCAAACCAGGTTAGCGGGAGTGCTTGAAATAACTTTGCGCCCGCCCACACCCCAAATAAAAAGACCGGCGTGAGCACAGCCGCGTAGAGAAGGGTTTCCGTCACGATTTTGCCGGCATAAATTAACCCGAGCAGGAAAAAAATAATCGTCAGCCCGGCAGAGACCACGATATGAGCCCGTTGTGTGGCCGGGTTCCCGTTCGACGAGACGAAATAGAGGGCGAAAAACTGGCCAGCCGGCACCCCCAANCCTCCGAGAGCGCCGCCGCTTAACATGCCCGCGCACAGTCCGGCATAAGATGATCTCGGCCCATTGTATTTCCAGCCTGCGATGAGTAGGACAGCGGCAAATATCAAAACCCCGCCCATTAATCTCTTGATGGTTTCAGGGTCGTTGGAGACGAGGAACCCCACAGCTAAAAAACAGGTAATCGCCGCTGCCAATAACGGGGGTAACAGCACCCCCCAATCCGCCGCCTTGAAGGCCTTCGGCAGGAGTTGAAGGCCGCCGATGCTNGAGACGATAGCCGCAACGGCGATCCCCTCGATCGGCCCAAAAATCATGGCAAAAATCGGCACCAGAAACAGCCCGCTCGCGAAGCCCGTATAACCCCGAATAAGCCCGCTGAGGAGTCCGGTTGCAAGTGCGATAGACATCTCGAGTGTAAATAATGCCAAGATTATGCTCTGGGTTTCGGGAAAATCAGCCTAAACTAGGTCGGTCTAGAGAGACTAATTATAATCATAGCTCGCTTTAAAGACATACCATTTGCCAAATTGTCTGTTTTTTTTCTATGTTAGATGAATGCTAAAGGATAGTCAGGGTGATTTATTATGACAAATTTTGCCAATGAGCCACTTATTGCGGATGCTTGGTATATAGCTGGATGGTCGCACGAATTGAGCGATGGTCCGGTAGCCCGTCGTATAATGAACGAAGATGTCGTCTTATTTCGCACTGTGGAAGGTAAGGCCGGAGCGCTGGAAGACCGGTGTTGTCATCGAGGAGTGCGCTTATCCCTGGGTGAGTGCACAGATTCGGGAATCCGGTGTGGTTACCATGGTATGGCTTTCGGGCCCAATGGTGAATGTATTGATAATCCTGGTGAGAAGTTGAACCGGTCATTTTGCGTTCGTTCTTATCCATTGGTGGAACGCCAAAATTTCCTATGGATTTGGATGGGAGAACCAGCAAGCGCAGATAAAGATCTGATTATAGATTTTCCATATCATGATCAATGGAGTTTCCATTTTGGGCATTATCCGATAGAGGCCAACTTTATGTTTCTTATCGATAATCTAATGGATCTGACCCATTTGGGTTACGTACACGGCAGTACAATCGGCGGTGATATTGAAAACCAAAATGTGGCCGAAGTAGAAACTTGGAAAACAAAACAGGGTGCAAGGTTTGTTCGATGGATGGAAGACGTTCCTCCGCCACCTACCTTTGTCACATCAGGAGGATTTCAGGGTAATATCGATCGCCGAGCAGAATTTGAATACATTGCCCCCGCGTCTGTTATGCAATCCACTGGCGTATTTGACGCAGGAAAAGGTAGCAAAGAGAGTATTGATCTGGACGGAGGTTTAAAATTTCGGCTATTTCATCACGCGACGCCAGCGTCTGAGGGAGAGTTTCATTATTTTTTTTCGGCAGGGGTTGAAGGAGCCACCCTCGATTCGCCGGAGAGCCAGAAATTTTTTCAAGATGTTTTAGATGCTTTCCTTGAGGATAAGCTCTTTATTGAGGCGCAACAAGATGCCGTAACCCGAAACCCCTTAGAGCGATTATTGTTAAGGGAACACGACAAGGCTGTTGCCTACGCGCGACAAGCTGTTGCCCAACTGCGTCAGNCAAAATTTTGCGACGGCNGCAGAATAGTTATCCTAAGTTCACATTTGCCAGGAAATCCGTTGTTTTGACTAGGAACTGGATGTAAAATACTTACTGATTTTCATAGACTCCGATGAGTTCTATCGAGGAAATTAACTTCGTGAGTACTGTGCTTGCTAGGTAATAATTTCCGAGCTCGGGATAGTGTCTAGCAAAAATTTTGATAGTCAGGGGAAATGGGTAACATCTAAAGCACGTATAGCACCGTGTTGCCCAATTCGGTAGGCTAGTCTCGAGGGCAATAGACGTCGCGAAAGTAAGCGTCATCAAGGTTATGCCTAGAACCTCGAGAACATTTACTCACACAGAACTCGTTGATCAAATTAGGGGCTCAAGCAGATCCCGTAAACCTGATTTCAGGGGGATTAATGGTCGCCATCCAGGCAATTGTTTACCCACAAAAGGTTCAATAATTTTCCTCTCTGGTAATTTATATTTACCCCATTGGACCGCTATTTCTCTATTGGTTAATTCCTCAAACAATTTAATAAGATTTTCCATAGTTAAACGCTCGCCCGAAACGCAATAAACCTTACTATCGTCACGTAATTTTCCAGCTAGTAGATAGTTCCATGAATGGATAACCGCGTCTGCTATGTCCTCGATATGAGTGAGGTCGATAACTATGTTGGGCATGGATAGCGGGAGAGGTGTACCCTCCAAGATAGCATCCCTGAGAGCATTAACAATCTTGTGTCGCCAATCATCAGGTCCATAGGAATCATAAATAATTAGGGTAGTGGAGCGTATTTTATGAGTTTCTTCGTAATGAGTGAGAAACGTGCAGAAAGCCTGTTTTAAAGCACTATATAAATCAAGTGGTTGTGCTACTTGGGAGTCAAGAAATTGGGAATAGGTACCAAGATTTATAATAAATTTTGGTTGGTCAAGTTTACTTAAAGACTCGAGAAGATGTATTCCTAATCGTAAATTAGCGTTGATAAGGTCATCTATCTGATCAGTGACGGGCTCGCGGATGTATTGACCAGCTAAATGAAATACAGCATCCGGATTTACTGCTTTGACAGCCCTTTCTACCGTTCTGTAATTACTATTTACTAAGTGACGCTGGTTTTTGGGTATGGACGCCGGTAATTTTTTTTCGTCTGTTCCCTCTCTTGCCAAAAGGTGAACCTCGTAATCTTCTGTAATTAACCTTTTGGCTACGTTGTTACCTAAAAAACTGCTGGCCCCAGTCATTAAGATACGCTGCATGGTTAAGTTATTTCAATATTTTTGGGAAAAATCATCAAATTGAGAAAACACATAATTTAAGTCTTCTTCGGTCAAGCCATGGTGGCAACCAATTAAGAAACCTCCACGCATGACTTCGTCAGCGTTGGGGAAACTTAACGTATCGTTTTTGTCTATCAGGGAAGCAAAACCCGGTTGGCGTAATACATTACCTGTAAATATTGTGCGAGTTTGAATATTGTTTTCTTCAAAGTGTATTTGTAGTTCTCTTCGAGTAAACGGAGCCTCTTGGCGAACTATTAAAGGCATAGCGAGCCACGCAGTCGTGGTATAATCTGTTTGTTGGGGAAGGATAAACCAATCTTTATGACTATTAAAATAGTCATAAAGCCGTATAAAATTTTGTTCTCTTTTTTTTATGTTTTCCCCGAGTTTTTCTAATTGAACATGCCCAAACGCGGCTGAAATTTCGGATGGCAGGAAATTATACCCAAGTTCATCGAAGATAAACTTATCATCATATTCTACCCCGTCCACAGTAGAGAGAAATCTCTCGTTAATATTTTCACTTTCTGATTTTCGACTAGAGCGTCGCCCCCACCCTCTTAAAAGAGCAGCCTTATCAATTAGCTCTCGATCATTGACCATTACCATCCCACCGAAGCCCGCTCCTGTGATTATGTGAGAGGCGTAAAAACTTGTTGTCGTTACATCGGACAGTTTACCTGAATTATCACCACACAAGGTGTAACCGATAGTGTCAGCCGAGTCTTCAATAAGAATTAAATTGTGCTTGTCAGCAATACTTTTGAGACGTTTCCAATCTGCAATATTTCCAATTAAATTCGGTACCATCATGCCTGATGTTAGGTTCGAAATTTTATCTTCAATTTGATTGTAATCGATCAGAAATGTGTTGCTTTCAACATCTACAAACACAGGTTTAAGCTGGTTTTGGACAATTGGGGCTACCGTTGTAGAAAACGTCAAGGCGGGCGTAATTATTTCGCTTCCTGGTGGAAGGCCTAAAATACTCAGTGCCAATAGATTAGCGGAAGAACCCGAGTTAACCATACACCCAAAGTTTTTACCAAAAAGGTTAGAGACATTTTTTTCGAATTCTAAAACGCGGCGCCCCCCCATTAGTGCAAGGGAGTCATTTTCCAAGACGTCAACAACGGCATCAATTTCCTCAC
>NHHQ01000129.1 GCA_002170915.1 Rhodospirillaceae bacterium TMED167
CACCCCCAATTGCGCCCGAAAAGAGTGTCCGAGCCTCTCAGGTTTAAGGCGCCGGCAACACGTCGCCCGTCATGCTCCGCAAGGATCAAGACGGCCAGCTCAGACATGCTCTCGCCCAGAATGGAGAAGAATTCGCGGGTGAGATAAGGTCTGCCCCATTTCCGGTCGATGGTGTCTATATAGTATCCGTAGAAGGCGTCCCAGTGGTCCTCGGTGAGCTCGGAGCCAGTGAGCGTGCGCAAGGTCACGCCTTGCTCAATCACCTGACGTCGTTCCTTTTTGATGGCTTTCCGTTTTCGCGAGCTCAACTCAGCCAGAAAATCATCAAACGTCTCGTAACCGCGGTTTTCCCAGTGGAATTGTTTACTGGTGCGAAGTAGGAATCCGGCTTTACCCATCCTCTCCCACTGATTTTCGGTTGGGAACGTCACATGGAGGGAAGACACCTTATGCTGGCGGGAGAGCTGCACCATAGCAGCGATCAATACGTTGTACTGGTCTTCGGTAGCGTCTTCCCGCACCAGCATTCGGGGCCCCGTCGCCGGCGTGAAGGGCACGGCAGCTTGCAGTTTCGGATAATAGCTCCCGCCGGCACGCTCATAAGCATCTGCCCAACCCCAGTCGAAAATATATTCTCCATAGGAATGGCTCTTGAGATACAGGGGCAGGCAAGCGGCAATCCGCCCGTCATCGCCGTTGACGACGATGTGTTGAGGCTGCCAGCCTGTCTCCGCTGAGACCGATCCGCTTTCTTCCAAGGCGTTTAGAAAGGCGTGTCGCACAAAAGGGTTGCTGGGGCCCGCGCACGCGTCCCACAGGTCGGCTGGCACTTCATTTATTGCGGATATTACGCGTGCGGAAACTTCATTACGGCCATCTGGCATGGGGTAAGAGATATCTTGAGAAGGGCGGAGGGGCAAGAGGGTAAGGGTGTATAAGGCGGGAGAAATACGTGAAAATTGTCTCATCGCTCATCCGGTGATTCAGGAGCACCGTTTGTGCATCCCGCTATCGCCTCGTCCCGAGGTCTTCGATAAATTCAGGTTAGGGGGCATCTGGGTGATTTTGTGAAAACCCCGTAATAGACGATCTGCCATAAATTAGGGGATGGGCTTTCGGTCGTATGAAAACGTGACTTCAAAAAAATGGGGTGCGCCGGTTGTGTAGTGGCTGGCAGGCCCGCTCCGGAACACACCCCTAGTTCACCAGGGAGGAAAGAAATTCTGCTAATTCACATTACGAACATCCGCTCGTGGCGCCGCAGGTCAGACATTTCATGCAGGTGCCGTTGCGCACCAGCGTAAAATTGCCGCATTCTGTGCAGGCGTCGCCTTCATATCCTTTCATTCGGGCTTCCCGGACCGCGTCCATCTGATTGTCAACGGCATTCACCATGGATGCAGCGACCGGCACACTCTCTGACTTTGTTTCAACCGTTCCGCCGGAGACCTCGGCGTCGGCGGACATGTCCGTCGTGGCTGTCATTTGCACGTCACCGCCACCCGTCCGGCCGCCGTTCATGACCAGCAGATTGCTCCGCATGTAGCCTTGGCTTGCATAGCGCTCCACGGCGCCCAGGGCGTCCTGTGTCGCCTCCGCCATGAACTCGTCGTCTTCGGACCCCCGACCAACCGTGTCGGGTGTGAGGTCATCCGGCTGCACATGTGCGAGATCGTTGCGACCCAGATAGGACACCGCCAACTCACGGAAAATATAATCGAGAATGGACGTCGCCATCTTGATGGAATCGTTGCCTTCCACCATGCCAGAAGGCTCAAATCGGGTGAAAGTGAAGGCCTCGACGAATTCTTCCAGTGGGACGCCGTATTGAAGAGCAATGGAGATGGCGATGGCGAAATTATTCATCAGTGACCNGAAGGCNGCTCCTTCCTTATGCATGTCGATAAAAATTTCACCGGCGCGGCCATCCTCATATTCACCCGTNCGAAGATATACCTTATGGCCGCCAACNGTCGCTTTTTGGGTGTACCCTTTNCGGCGGTCAGGCAGGCGTGAGCGATGCGCCATGAAGCGTTCAATAACCCGTTCGGCGACAATTTCAGCCCGCACCGCAGAGGGTTGTTCAGCGACGGCTTCCGCCAGGGTTTCTTCCGCATCCGCATCGTCAATCAGTTGCGCGTTCAGCGGTTGCGAGAGTTTTGATCCATCCCGATAAAGCGCATTGGCTTTCAGACCCAGTTTCCANGAGAGCATATAGGCATCTTTGCACTCTTGGACCGATGCCGAGTTGGGCATGTTGATGGTCTTGGAAATGGAGCCCGAAATAAACGGCTGAGCGGCTGCCAGCATACGAATGTGGCTCTCAACAGACAGGNAGCGCTTGCCGTNTCGGCCGCACGGATTGGCACAATCAAATATCGGGAGATGCTCGTCCCGCAGGTGGGGGGCGCCTTCAAGGGTCATCGAGCCGCAAACATAATTGTTGGCCTTAGCAACTTCGTCTCTGGTGAACCCGAGTTCCGTCAGCATATCAAAGGACATGTCATCCAGTTGGTCATCGGTGAAGCCAAGTTTTTCCGTGCAGAATTCAGCGCCGAGAGTCCATTTGTTGAACACGAATTTGATGTCGAAAGCGTCGCCGAGGGCTGCTTCAATGGTGCCAATGGTGTCAGCATCGAATCCCTTGGCGCTTAAAGACTCGTGCCTGATACCAGGCGCGTTCTCCAAAGTGCCACGACCGNCCGCATAATTGATCATTTCCTCAATTTGATCGTCGCCGTAGCCCAATTTTTTCAGGGCGACCGGGACTGTCTGATTGATGATCTTAAAGTAACCGCCGCCGGCTAATTTCTTAAATTTCACCAAGGCAAAATCAGGTTCAATTCCCGTGGTGTCGCAATCCATAACTAGACCGATAGTTCCCGTCGGGGCGATGACTGTCGTCTGCGCGTTGCGGTACCCGTGTTGTTCACCCATAGTTACGGCGTCATCCCAAGCCGTCCGGGCGGCCGCGATGATNTCGTCNGCGTCTCCAGTNTCCANGTTTTTTAACGGCACGGGATTGANGGANAGCTTTTCGTAGCCGGCGTCTTCTCCATGTGCNGCGCGCNNGTGGTTNCGCATGACTTTCAGCATGGGCTCTTCGTTGTCAGAATATCCCGGAAAGCTTCCCAGCAGGTCGGCCATCTCAGCCGAAGTTTTGTAGCAGATGCCTGTCATCAGCGCCGTAATGGAGGCGCAAATGGCTCGGCCTTCTGCGGAATCATAAGAAATGCCCATAGCCATCAGAAGACCGCCTATGTTGGCGTAACCCAGCCCCAGTGTTCTAAACCGATAGGAAAGCTTGGCGATTTCCGGGGAGGGAAATTGGGCCATCATCACGGCAATTTCCAGATTGATGGTCCAGAGTCGGACCGCGTAGGTGAAGGCCTCGATGTCGAAGCTGCCGTCTCCCCGTTGGAAGGTCATCAAGTTGAGCGATGCCAGGTTGCACGCGGTGTTGTCCAGGAACATGTATTCGGAGCACGGGTTCGATCCGTAAATCCGGTCCGTGTTCAGACAGGTGTGCCAGTCGTTGATGGTGGTATCGAACTGAAGCCCNGGGTCGGCGCAGGACCAAGCCGCCTCGCCGATCATTTCCCACAGATCGCGTGCTTTCATGGTGGCGGAAGTGTCACCGTCTGTCCGGCGCACAAGGTTCCAGTCACTATCAGCCTCGACGGCCTCGAGAAACTCATCCGTGACGCGCACTGTGTTGTTGGAATTTTGCCCGGAGACAGTGAGATATGCCTCTGAATCCCAGTCCGTGTCATAGACCGGGAATTCGATTTGCGAATAGCCTTGGCGGGCATAATCAATACAACGCTGGATATAATTCTCCGGCAACATGGTTTTGCGTGCTTGAATAATGGCTTTCTTGAGCGTTTTGTTCTTTTGTGGATCGAACCGATCTTCCGCGTCGGCGTCATGACAGGCTTCGATCACCTCGTTTAAATGTTTCTCCGCCATTTTGGAGCCGGCGACGAGCGCCGCAACCTTTTGTTCTTCCCGTACTTTCCACGTCACAAATTTTTCAATGTCCGGATGATCTGCGTCTAGGATAACCATTTTGGCCGCACGCCGTGTCGTGCCGCCGGATTTTATGGCGCCGGCTGCGCGGTCGCCAATGCGTAAAAAACTCATCACACCAGATGACTTGCCGCCTCCCGAGAGCGGTTCATTTTCGCCTCTCAGGGCCGAGAAGTTGGTCCCCGTGCCGGACCCATATTTGAATAAACGGGCTTCCCGGACCCACAGGTCCATAATGCCCCCGTCGTTCACCAAGTTGTCACCAATGCTTTGGATGAAGCATGCGTGCGGTTGCGGATGTTCATAGGCCGAAGATGATTTTTTCAGCTTGCCGGTTTGGAAATCGACGTAGNAATGGCCTTGAGACGGNCCATCAATTCCATAGGCCCAGTGCAGGCCTGTGTTGAACCACTGAGGAGAGTTCGGTGCGCACATTTGCTGGCACAGCATATGTGTCATTTCGTCGTAATAGACTTGAGCNTCGGNTTCTGTNTCAAAATAGCCGCCTTTCCAGCCCCAATAGGTCCAGCAGCCTGCCAACCTGTTAAACACTTGTTTCGCAGATGTTTCCCCACCATAGCGATCATGTTCGGGTAGGTCGCTGAGGGCGTCACCGTCAGGGACGCTGCGCCAAAGCCAAGATGGAACGTTAATTTCCTCGACCTTTTTAAGCCTGGCTGGAATGCCCGCTTTGCGGAAATATTTTTGCGCCAGAACATCACACGCGACCTGGGACCAGCTCGTTGGAACTTCTATCGCGTCATGTTTGAAGACCAACGATCCATCAGGATTTCTGATCTCGCTTGAGGTTTGTCGAAAATCCGTTTTTCCAAAAGCGCCTGACTTTTGTGTCGTAAAACAACGCTGTACTTGCATGCGTCCCCCGATAGTTGCTCCCCAGGAAAACCTGACTGGTTGGCAATTACCGCCATATCCTGTCTCCCAAGTCGGTCTTAAATTNTTGTTTNAACGACCTACGGNGCNNTGAGTGTAGGAGGTCTGAACATCAACACTGTTTAAACCAGCTCCTATTTAGAGTCAAAAATTTAGCTAGATGTGGCGCTTGAAACTAATCTTGCTACAAAATATGGTAGTAAAATGAAGGCTTTAGGTAACTTATCTTCAAAGCCTAATCTTAATAAGTGCCTGTGGATAAAACGTGTTTGTTTATTTGTTCATTAGAAACAGCACGTTAGCACTTTTTATTCACATATTATCCTCATTTTATCCTGGATACAGAGCAGTGAAGTGGAATTTGATTCGGCGGTTTCACTTTGGGTTGAGTATGTGAAGTTTCTTGATCTGTTTAATAACTTTTTCGAAAACAGTGGACCATGTGCCCGGCTCCTCTTGCCGGACCATTTCCAGGGACGGATACCAGGGCGCCGGCCCATTTCCGTCGCCCCAGCGCCAATCTGCCGCATAGGGTAAGAGCACGATTCCTGGTTTGCCCAGGGCACCGCATAGATGTGCGACGGCTGTGTCCACCGTGACGATGAGGCCCATCTTCAGGATTTCATGAGCCGTCTCCAGAAACGTGGACAATGGTATGTCTGGTTGGTCAAATAGCGCCTGGCCCGGTTTCGCTTCTTGTTCCTCAGGGGACATTCCTGTTTGTAGGGAGACAAGTCTCACGCCCTCCAGTTCAGTGATTGCTCGAAANGCNTCAGCGGGGCAACTACGATTCCGGTAGGGGTCGTGTTCATGTCTCGGCCNNCCAGCCCAGCANACACCTATCNCTGAATTNAGTATCTTTCTGCGAAGGGCGTNCNGNTGGCTGGNTCGGGTACTGGAGTGGGGGNAGGGANAGGTANGCGCNNGNGCTGCGGACCAAGAGGCCNGTGGGATCCAGAAGTGCTGGCAAGTGTGCCAGCGGCGCCTGGACGTCGGCTGGAGGGAGGCTTTGATCGAGCGAGATGACTTCGTCCGCCCATGGCAACCGAGCCAGGAGCGAGACCAGTTCGGCCTGAACTGCGAGCGTGATATGGCCAGCTGACTTTGGGACCAGAGAACCAAACCGGACAAATTGGAGGGTATCGCCAAAACCCTGCTCAGCATGAAGCAGTAACGCCCGGTCCCCCAAGGAAGAGCCGTCCCAGCGGGGCANNGCCNCTTGGCGCGGGGTGAGACGATTGTCAGGGTTTCTCCAGCGCCAGTCATACTCCCGCCAGCCTTCCTCAAACACTCCTTCATGGAGTAATGAAAGTGCCAGGTTTTCATGGGCACCGGCGAAATCCGGTGACAACTCAGTGGCATGGCGAAAATGAGCGGAAGCCGATTGCCAGTCGCGCTGAACATACGAGGCGATACCCAAGGCATTCGCCGCCGCCGCCGTTTGCGGGACCGACTTTAAAAGGCGCTCGGCGTCTCCGGGGCGCCCCAGGGCCAGAAACGTGTTGGCAAGGTTCAGAGAGATGTCTCCGTCCTCGGACGAGAGCGCTGCGGCTTTTTCCAGATAATCGAGGGCGGCATCTGAATACCCCTGGCTTTCCAGTAGCCTGCCCAGGTTGTTCAGAACGCCAGGGTGGTCCGGTTTGAGAATCAAAGCTTGCCGGTACGTGTTCTCGGCCTCCGGCAAATACCCTGCTTGTTCATAGGAAATTCCCAGGGAAAAAGCGAGGGTGGCATGGTCTGGTGACAATTCGAAGGCAATTTTGGATTGTCTCAGGGCTTCTTCCGGTCGGTTCAGTTTTCTCAGAGCCATAGCAAAGTTATGATGTGCTGCCGGCTGTCTTGGGTGGTTCGAAACCAATTGTTTATATAAGGCGGCGGCACCCTCAAGGTCTCCTTGGCGTTGTCGTTCTTCGGCTTCGTGAAACGGATAAGGGGGAGGGGGGGCCACTGACATTAGGTCCATATAAGTGCCATATTCATTGCTTCGTAACACAAATCTCGGTATAGCAACAATCATCAGTGTCAACGTGCTGACCGGCAACTTTGAGAAGACTGTTATGAGTTTGGGAACTTGGATATACACATTAGTAAATGGGGCTGTCGTCGGTAAGGACGAATTTGGCAACAAATACTATCGGGGAAAGGGTCGTAAATTAAACGGCCGGGAACGCCGTTGGGTTGTGTACAAAGGAGACGTTGAGGCTTCGAGGGTGCCGCCGGAGTGGCACGCATGGCTGCACTTTACAGTGGATGAGCCACTTACTGAGCGAGCCGCTCAAGCACGATCCTGGCAACAGGCTCACCAGTCCAACCAGACTGGTTCATCAGATGCATATCGTCCTCAGGGGCATGTGTTTAAAGGCGGCAACCGTGCTGCAGCGACAGGTGACTACGATGCCTGGACGCCCGAATAGTCCGCACCTAAATGGCAGAAGACTCACGAAATATTCTCATCGGTGCGGTCACGTTGGCCGTCCTGCTGACTGGCGGTGTGTTTTCGTTCTCGAGCAGCGCCGTTAATACGTCGGCTGGCGTCTTCGTGACGGCTCAGTTTAATCGCATTGACGGCCTGGATGCTGGGACGGAAGTCCGCATGGGCGGTATCAAAATAGGTGAAGTAACGGCGCTTGACCTCAAAAAGGACTATTCTGCCGAAGCGACCCTTAAAATTGAGGCTAATATTCCGATCCCCACTGACACGTCCGTCGCCATACACACGGGCGGCATCTTTGGCGGCAAGTACGTGACGCTGGAACCTGGCGCGGAGGAGGAATACATGGAAACGGGAGATTCTTTTGAGGTAACTCAGGATTCGGTCGATGTGCAAGATTTGCTCGATCTCATCATTGGCCAAGCCAAATCCAACCAGGCCAAAGTTAAGAAAAAACTGGAAGAGCTGAAAAAGCTTCAGGCGGGATCAAGGGGGTAGGACGATGCAAAGAAATTTAGCCGAAACCGTGATGGGTGCAGTTGTTCTAATAGTCGCGGGCCTGTTCCTGTATTTCTTCATGACCACGGCTCAAATTCAAACAGTGCAGGGATATTCGGTTTCTGCCCGCTTTGGAAATATTGGCGGTCTTCAGGCCGGCAGTGATGTCCGGATCAGCGGGATTGCCGTCGGTTCCGTTCTGGATCGGTCGATTGATCCAGAGACATATGAAGCCGTGGTTT
>NHHQ01000130.1:0-11794 GCA_002170915.1 Rhodospirillaceae bacterium TMED167
GTGTGATGCTGTGGTCGTGACGGGCGCCGGAAAGATGTTTGTCGCTGGTGCCGATATCCGCGAGTTCAACATGACGCGACCGGATGATGTACCAGAATTTCACGATTTGATGAAAATTATTGAAGATGGCTCAAAACCGATTGTGGCGGCGGTCAATGGGATCGCGTTTGGCGGCGGGTTGGAGCTCGCCATGGGCTGCCATTATCGGATCATCGCGCCGGGTGCACTTGTCGGCCAGCCAGAGGTTAAATTGGGCATTATCCCAGGTGCTGGCGGCACGCAGCGCCTGCCCCGCCTGGCCGGAGTTGAAACAGCGCTCGATATTATTGTTGGCGGAGATCCGGTGAAGGCGGATAAAGCCGTCGAGCTCGGTATTGCCGATGAACTGGCGGGAGAAGACCTGTTGGCTCACGCGGTCGCATACGCACTGGAAAGAGTGGCCGACGGGCCGCGCCCAACGGGTGGTATCACGAGCCGTTTAGGCACAGCTAATCCAGAGTATTTCGAAGAATACAGACGTAAAATCGCCGCCCGGACTCGGGGGCAGGATGCGCCGCTTGAATGCATTAATGCCGTTGAAGTAGCGGCGACTAAGCCGTTCGAGGAGGGGTTGGCGCATGAGCGGGACGTGTTTGTCCGGCTCCGCGATGGCAATAAATCGAAAGCCATGCGGCACATGTTTTTTGCGGAGCGCGAAGTCGCCAAGGTGCCGGGTATTAATAAGCAAACGCCCGTTCAAAAAATTGAAAAGGCCGCTGTCATCGGGTCCGGTACCATGGGCGGCGGTATTGCCATGAATTTTGCCAACGCCGGCATTCCTGTGACCCTCGTCGACGTGTCGGACGAAGCCCTGGCGGCGGGCCTTGGAAAGGTGCGGAAAAACTACGCCGGATCCGTCTCCCGAGGCCGTTTCACCCAGGACAAAATGAATGAGCGTATGGCCCTAATTTCGACCACCACCGCCTATGCCGATCTGGCTGATGCGGACATTGTTATCGAGGCCGTATTTGAAGATATGGATCTCAAAAAGAAAATTTTTGGCGAGTTGGATACGGCGTGCAAGCCGGAAACCATCCTGGCGAGCAACACATCTTCTCTGGATATCAACGAAATTGGTGCGGCCACTGAGCGGCCGGATAAAGTATGCGGTGCCCACTTTTTTAGCCCGGCGAATGTCATGAAGTTGATGGAAAATGTCCGCACTGGCGCTGCCTCCGATGAGACCGTCGCGACATTGATGAACCTGTCCAAAACACTGGGTAAGACTGGGGTTCTAGTCGGTGTGGGAGACGGCTTTGTGGGCAACCGCATGCTACATGTCGCGGCGCGCATTGCTGAATTCATGGTGGAGGAGGGTGCCCTTCCGTGGCAAGTCGACCAAGTGATTTATGATTTCGGCTTCCCTATGGGACCGTTTGCCATGAACGACCTAGCCGGAATTGATGTTCGGTATTCGATCCGGCAAGAGCAATTGAAGCTCTACGGTGACCGCCGTCAGTCTGTCATTCTGGACCGGGTCTATGAAACCGGCCGTTATGGCCAAAAGAGCAACGGTGGTTGGTATACCTATGAGGATGGAAGCCGCGCCGGCACGCCGGAGCCGGCAATTGAAGAACTTATCGTCAAAACGTCTGCCGAACTTGGGTTTCAACGCCGGCCGTTTTCCCCAGAGGAAATTTTGGAACGCTATGTTTATGCGCTCATCAATACCGGCGCCAAGGTGTTGGAGGAAGGCCTGGCTCTGCGGGCCAGTGATATCGATGTGATCTGGCACTACGGCTATGGGTTTCCGCGATATCAAGGCGGGCCGATGTTTTATGCAGACCTTGTCGGTCTGGATAAAATCTATGATAAAGTGTCTGAGTTCCAAGACGATTACGGAGATTGGATGAAACCGTCGGATCTTCTGAAGTCACTTGCCGATGAAGGTAAAGGCTTTGCAGATTACGTGGTTTCCGCCTGAGGGACTGTGCTCTATGACAGCGCCGGATAATCACACCCATTTGTACCCGCATGATATTGGTGGAGAGCTGGCCGGGGAGATAGATACCCGGGATCAGGGCATGACCCATTGGGAGAAACATGCCAATGCGTTTCGCATGGTGATGACGGGGAAAGGACTCGCGTCACTGGATGCAATGCGCCGGGCGGCTGAAGATCTAGGCGCGCGGTTCTATCAAATTGGTTATTTCGAACGTCAAACCGAGGCGGCGGCGATTGCGCTGATCGAACGGGGCGTGTTTACCCAATCAGAGTTTGATGCGGAAATGAAGGCGGCACGTGCTAGTTTCGACGTGCCCGCCCTCGACCTGCCGGCCGATCACGATCATGATGGTAAACCCATCCAGGAAGATGACACTGGCGGCCCGCCGAATGAGCATCATGTCATGAACCTCGCCATGCAGTCCCTTTTGGTGGCGCGGGGACATTTAACCGCCGCCGAGGTCCGGCAGATGATCGAAAATTTCGATCAGGAATATCCGAACCGGGGTGCGGAGGTGGTCGTGAAGGCCTGGATGGATCCAGATTTTAAGGCTTTTCTGTTAAAAGATGCGAAAGCTGCCATCGCAGCCATGGGCATTGATCTCGAATTTCAGGATGAAATCGTTGCCGTCGAAAATACAGATGATGTGCACAATGTCGTCGTGTGCACCCTGTGTTCCTGTTATCCCCGTTTTTTGCTCGGACAACCGCCCACGTGGTACAAATCACGCGCTTACCGGTCCCGAACGGTTCATGAGCCCCGGGCCGTGCTGCGAGAATTTGGCACTGAACTTCCCAGTGCTGTTCGGATCCAGGTTCACGACAGCAACGCAGATTTGAGATATTTGGTTGTGCCAAAACGTCCAGAGGGCACAGAGAATTGGACCGAAGAAAAACTTAAATCAATTTTGACTAGAGACTGTTTCGTGGGCGTGGCTGTGCCCGAAGCTGTTAAAAGGTAATCTGCCGTCCCGGGGCAATTGTGCTGCCTCAGATTACATTAGGTCAGGCGGGCGCACATTAGACCCCGCACCTTTTACGCCGGTGAAGGCAAACCTGTTTCACACCGGTGCCGGCCCTGTTACCGGAGACGCCTCAACCCGGTTTCCCATCACAGAGGCTTTGCTCTTAAACGAAAGGAATGTCATGACGAAAACAGTGGGACTTATCGGTCTGGGGCCGATGGGGGGAAATGTCGCCGGAAACCTTCTGGAAAAGAAATTCAGTGTATGTGGTTTTGATCTAAAGCCGGACTGCATGTCTGCGCTGGCGGACAAGGGATTGTTGGCCTTGGGCAGTGCGACGGAAGTCTCCAAGGCTGTCGACGTTGTGATCACATCATTGCCGAGTTTTGAGACCCTTACCAGCGTGATCGACGAGCTCCGCCAAAAACCAAAGGAGGGGCAAGTTGTCATCGAATGTTCAACCTTAACGGTTGAGCAAAAAATCACCGCTCATAATCAACTCAAAGACGCGGGAATGATCATGCTCGATGCGCCCATCAGCGCGACACCATCCATGTTGGCCAAGGGCATGGCCTCTATCCACATAAGTGGGGAGGAAGCAGCGTATGAAGACAATGTTGCCGTCTTTGAAGGCTTTACGGCTAGTAATTTTTATGTCGGTGAAGTAGGGAATGGCAGCCGGATGAAGATTTTGGCCAATTACCTGGTTCATGTACATACCTGCGCCGCGGCGGAAGTGATGGTCCTTGGCCAGAAAGCAGGTCTTGATCCAGCCTTGATCCATGATGTTTTGTGCAAGAGTGCTGGGGCCTCAAAAATGTTGGAAATTCGAGGCACCATGATGGCCCAGTCTGATTACCGGGAAGGCGGCGGTACAATGTTTGAGGTCTACGAAAAAGATGCCGAGATCATCACCCAGTTCGGCGCTGAGGTGAAAGGGCCTGTGGACCTTTACGTCTCCGCCCGCCAACGCTTTAACATGACCATGGCCCAGGGCCTTGGTCACCTCGACACGTCAGCCGTTTGTAAAGGCATCGAAGCGGCCTACGACATTGACCGCGAGATGGTGGAGTAGGCCGCCAGCTCAGTCCACAAGGGTGTAGAGCCGGGCCGAGCGCTGAATATTGTCTCCCAGCTCATCGATCAACTTCCAGTAGGCTTGGAAATACGCTGTCTCCCGATGAGCGTCCAGGGCAGCCTCATCCTCGTAGACTTCGTAAAAGACGAAACTGTGATCGTCTTCTTTGGAGACGACGACATCGAATTGATGGCATTTTTCTTCGAGGACGGCATGGCGGGCATTGGCCAGCATCGCGTCCTGTATTTTATCGAGATACCCCTCGGCCACTTTGACATGGACGAGATTGACAAGCCTGCTCATTGTTTTCTCCTCTTTGGATCGGTTTCGCTGTCAGTTTGCCTCCTCTTTTAGAAAGCCCGGGTCCAGTAGTCAAAATCCCGATTTCGAGGTATATAGCGCGCGCGAGAATGGGAAGATGAAGGAGTTGCCATGGATAAAATTGAGATAAGTCTAGGCGGGTATCAGCCGCCCGCATCCGTTCATAATCGTGCAGCCCGGATTCTGGGGCGCGAACTGCAAAGCCGGTTCAAAGAGGCGGTGTCCTACACCATGGATGGCAACATGGTGACCACGCAGGGGGTCAAGGCGATTGATTTACTCGACCTTGTTGAGAGTGGCGATCTGACCCTATGCTATTTCGCCTCAAGTTATTTGGCGGACCGCATCCCGGAGATCGGCATTTTTGACCTCCCTTTCGTCATCGAGAGCCGGGAAACGGCTTATGCCGCGCTGGATGGCGCCCTCGGCGATTTACTGAAAAAGCGATTTTCGGAAGAGACCGGGTTTCGCATTCTGGCTTTCTGGGACAATGGATTTCGCCATTTTTCCAACGGCGTTAAGCCCATCCGGACTCCGGCGGACTGTGCTGGGCTCAAAATAAGGTCGATGAACAGCGATCTGCACCAGGCGTTTTTCCGGCGCTTGGGTTTTGATCCGGCGTTCGTCGATGTCAGGGATCTTGTTGCAGCGGTGGAGAATGGCACCATCGACGCTCAGGAAAACCCCCTGACGAACACCTATAATTTTGGGACCCACAAATATCACCGTTACATTACGCTCAGCGGTCATTTTTTTGGCATGGTCTTGCTGCTAATTCAAAATGACACGTTCATCCGCTGGCCAGAGCATGTGCAGAGCGCCGTGATTGAGTCGGTGGATGTTGCCACGCAGGCCCAACGCGGGTTTGCCGCCGCTGAGGACGCCGACATCATGGCCGTCCTTGATTCTTTGGACAACGAAATCGTTCATCTGACCAAGCGCGAACGGGCTGCCTTCCAGGACGCGGTGGCGCCCCTGTTGGCAACCCAAAGGGACGTGCTGGGAGAGGCGTTATTTGACCTTGTTGGCTAAACGGGCACGAGGATGTTGATCCGAATATATTGCGGGAAATGCCAGCCATCGGCCCGGTGCTCACCTAAATCCTCGAATCGCTGACGCAGGGTGATGTCATTTTGACCGAAATAGGTCTCCCGCGCCGGTTTCACGCTTGTTGAATTTTCCCGATAGGCCTCGAAGTCTTTGAAATGACTGTCCGTCCTGTACACGGTCTCATGCAAGTGCCCAAATCCTTGGGCGCTGGAGGCCATGATAGCATCATAGGCTTTGCCGCGTACTTCGGTCTCGTCATTAAACGGTTTGCTGAGTTCAAATTGAGGACCCTGGGCCAGGGGCTCCGCAAGATAGATACGGCCGGATGGTCTCAGCACTCGGCGCGCTTCCATCAGGGCCCGTCCCAGTTGATTGATGGGCACATGATGGAGGCTGTTGAAAAATACAACGATGTCGATTGTGCCAGTCTCTGACGGCAGCTGTTCGGCGGTGCCCTGCACATAGGACTCCCCGCCCACTTGCCCGGCGGCCCGCGCCCGCGCCAATTGGCGGGCTCCCGGGTCTATGCCGATGACATCTGCGCCCAGCCGCGCCATCATTCGCGTGATCCGGCCAGCACCGCATCCCACATCCAAAACGGCTTTTCCGTTAAATGCCAAATGGTCCGCCAGAACCTCTGCGTGATCTCTCTCGGGTGCGGCTGAAACGTCAATATCGGGCATGTCTCTCCGGGTCCTTTTCCCGATTATACAAATTACGGCCCCGCCCGCGCCAGGCCATGCTCTGATCGAAGGGCGGTTTTACTTGAGGGCTACCGGAAGGCTGTATGCGGATTTTTGCGCCACTTGTTTAATTGCTGCCGCCGTTTTTGAGCAAAGCTGGGCTTCAGGTTTTCCAACTCCGACTGCTGCTTCTGAAGCATTTTTGCTCGCCGTAATGCGGCGGTATGTCCCAAGAGGTTAGGTGATGTCCGGGCTTGGCGCCAGGCCTGCATCTGGTCCCGGGCTTTGACGTGTTTCTGTGCGCTCCCCTCGGCATCCAGCCGCGCCCGAAAGCGCGAGTTCAAAAGCGCCGTCTGGGCAACTCTTGCCTCCGGGTCCGCGTATGCGGGACTGGGAGACGGATTGAGAGGCAATCGTGCCAAGGAAACACCGCTCACTTCGCGCCAAATGCGGAGAACTTTTGTCCGGTAGTTGAGGTTCAGTTGCGGGCTTGTTGAATGATAATTTGCGGCCGCTTGAATCCAAGAGCCAGTGGACTTCTGCAACCCCAGTAAAAAATTTTTCGCATATTCGACATTTAGAACCGGATCGAATGCCTGATCGAGACTGGCGAACGCATTGGGATGGTATTGCAAATTTATCTGCATGCAGCCCACGTCAATATTTGTCACCCCTCTGGATTGCAGCTTTTGAACGGCGTCAATCGCGTCCTGCCGGGTGGGGTAATACGTGCCCGCGCCTCCGGATGTCACTGTCCAGGGCCAGGCAAACATTTCCTTTTTCTGTGCATTCCAGCGTCCTGTCTCTGCCAGGGCGATCGACGTCAGTAGATTTCTGGGAATGGCCGCTGCCCGTTCGTGACTGCGGGCTGCCGCATGACAGGAATTGTTTTGAAAATCAACAGGTTGCTTTGCATTGGAATGGGTGGTGTTCACGGACAATAAGGATACCGCGAGGAGCCCGGTGACCATCAGTTTCATGAATGTTTTCATATTTTCAGCGCCCTTTTGCCGATCTTTTTATAAAGACAAGCAATTTCCGCGCCATTTTTTAACGACACCCGGGGGGGTGGTCAAAATCTTTGCAGATCGGTCAGGCCATGAAGCAGGGTCGATAACTTTTCCGCCAGGTCACCAAAGCCCTCATGTTTTTTTATGCTGACTTCGTCCATGTAGAGCGCGCGGTTGATTTCGATTTGCAGGGTGTGGACATCCTGCCGGGGGCGTCCGTAGTGGCGCGTGGTGTATCCGCCGGAATAGGGATTGTTGCGGCGGACCCTTAATCCAAGCCCGGTCAGCCGTTCGTCGATGAAATTTATCAGCTCCGGCGCACAGGAGGTCCCATGATTGTTGCCGAGGACAATGTCGATCCGCTTGCGGCCAGGGTCGTTTTCGAGAGGGCCGCCGGTTGAGGGCATGGAATGGCAGTCCACCAAGATACATCTACCAAACGCTTCTTTTGTCTCGCTGATGAGCTCCTGTAGTGCAGTATGATAGGGCTTATAGACATTCTCTATCCGCCATTGGATCTCGGCAAACGTGAGTTTATGACGATAAATTTCTTCGCCGTTTGTGACGATGCGTGCAACCGTTCCCAATCCAGCGGAGACCCGTACGCTGTTTGTGGTGACGTAGCCTGGCAGGGCCTCGTCAAACATACTGGGGTCAAGTTCATAAGCTTCTCGGTTGGGGTCCAGATAAGCACGGGGATAACGCGCCGCGAGCAGCGGCGCTCCCACATTAGGGGCGCCAGCGAAGAGCTCATCGACAAAACTGTCTTCGGACCGGCGCAATCGAATCGGGTCGAGCCGGGAAGCCTTCACAAACGCGCTGGGGTAATCCCGTCCGCTGTGAGGCGACGCGAACACAAACGGGATGGTTTTGCGATCTGGGTGGTAAATTTTAATCGGTGTGCCGATCGGAGCTGGTTGGTCTTTTGCTGATCCGGCGCTTGCCGTTTTTGTGCGTATGTTTACAAACTCATCCAAGGCCGACTCACTATTTCAGGTGCTGGGCACGCTTACATTATTCACATCATCGATCGTTGCCCACACTACATCCGCAAGGGTGACAGGTAAATGAGGTACGGGTATTTTTGAACCAAGCGCGCCAAACCGGCCCTTGCACAATCGTGAAAATTCAATATATATCGCCTACTTACCCGGCGGCCCCAACGCGGTAACCGCCAGGCGCAATACGCAAATGGTGAAGGGCGCGTAGCTCAGTGGGAGAGCACTGTGTTGACATCGCAGGGGTCGTTGGTTCAATCCCAACCGTGCCCACCATTACTTTCAATGACTTAGCAGAATGTCTGATTCGAGTTGAATCAACTTTGTCACAATCGTGTCACAGTGAGGTTCAGCTATGGCTACCTTTAGGAAAAGAAAAAAGGGCTGAAACGTTCAGATCGGACGTTCTAGCTCCCCAACTTGTCAAAAATATTCTCGCTAAAATCAGAAGCCAAAATCTGGACATGGGAAATTGAACTAAAGATGTAACAGGGTATAGCCCTCTAGTCTAAATCAGACTCTCAGAATCTGGCAGGTTGGGCCAGAAGTGGGCGACCTTGATGATACCAGGCCCGACAGAGCCAATATTCAAACAAAACCATATTTGGGTCAGTATGGTTGCCGACCTCCTCATGCCAAATTTCTCTAAAAATTTCCCGTCTTTAAGTAGTTGACCCGAAATCTAAAATGTCATAACTTTATAGTATGTTATAACATAACATTATTGGTCGCTTGCCGCCTATTGACCTAAGGTAATAGCATAAATGTATAAATATTAGCCATTATATTAATTGAGTAAATAGTATACATTTTGCATGGTTGTGGCTAAGCTTAAGCCTCTCAGTGTCTCCGCGAAAAAATTATGGAAAAGCAAAATGAAAAAAGTACTTTTTGGTTCTACAATCTTAACTGCTACTGCGGTTCTCAGTCTTTCGACCTCAAGCATCGAGGCTCAAGAAAAAGCAAAACCACTTCAAATATCGGTAGGTGGTTTTTTTAACTCGGTTATCGGGTTCGCAGACCAAAGTGATAGTTTTGAAAATGATACCGGAACTCCTGGGTTAGAACCCGGATATGATTCGTTTAATATTTATAACGACTCTGAAATTCACTTCACCGGTTCAACAAAGTTGGATAATGGTATTGGTGTAGAGGTCCATGTCGAATTAGAGGCCGATCAGGTTTCAGCAGGGGTAGTTGATGACTCGTTCATGAGATTGACGGGAAGTTTTGGAGATATCCGATTTGGATCAACCGATGCTGTGACCAGTGTTTTTGCCAACACCGCTCCCGCAGTCGGAGCGACTGGTCCAAACGACGGGGATGTAGGGAATTTTATTGTTAAACCCTCCGCGGTTAGTGCAACAGCTGACACATTGTTGGGCACAGGAAATATTATGAAGGTCACTTACCTGACCCCAACATTTAACGGGTTCCAGGCTGGTTTTTCATTCGAGCCAAGTGATTCGGACACAAATGCCATGCCTGTTACCAAGGGCGATTCAGGTACTGATACAACAGAATACAACGTGGGGCTCTCTTACTCAGGAAAAATGGGGACTACAACTGTAGCCGCTGATATTTCCTACAAAGAGGACGTTGGCACTGATGCTAACTCAATTACAGGTATTCGAGGCGGAATATCGCTCGGTATAGGAGCATTTACAATTGGTGGTTCTTTCAAAGACATAGACCACGCTGGCACGGGTATCGAGGGAACTTCAAGTAGCTTAGAAGAAACTGGTTATGATATTGGCGCGCAATATGATTTCGGTAATACATCCGTTTCCGCTACCTACCTTCACAGTTCAATGCCATTGGCATCAGGCACGACCGGAGACGATGAGGTTCAATCATTGTTCCTTGGGGCCTCACATAATATTAGCCCGGGAGTTGATCTACTCGGTAATGTAACCTGGACAGAGTGGAAAGACGAAGCAACCACTGATGCTAGTAATAACCAAGGATTTGCTGTTATAGGCGGCGTGGGCATCACTTTTTAGAAGTACTAAAAATCCTGTTATTTAGGACTTCGAACTTCGATCAAATAACTAATTAGAGGCAGGTGCTCCCAAATATGGGGTACCTGTCTTTTATGTTTTATTTTTAAGGCCCAATTGGGCGATTGTTGCTCAATTAAAGTTGAAGCGGTTAGTAATTGAGCGAGGAAGGGGCGTCGGGCACCTTTTCCTTAATGTCCCAGCCGTAACCACCCCGGGATCATTTGGCGGGGCTGTAAGACGGAAGGCTTTACTTCGTTGGTGGGCGACCCCATTTTAGACGGTCTTGAACAGGAGACCTTCGTGACCGACAAAACCCCAACTGACACGGTCCCCGTTCCGGTGACGCGGCTTGAGCATGTGGCTCTGGCGGTGCCGGACTTGGATGCTGCAATTACTTTTTTCTCGGAAACCTTTGGCCTTACGGTGTCGGCGACGGTTGTTTCTCCGGAGCAAGGCGTGCGCATGGCCTATGTTCATCT
Source organism: Rhodospirillaceae bacterium TMED167 (assembly GCA_002170915.1). Next base: position 10,571 of record NHHQ01000130.1, read on the forward strand.
CGGCAATGCCAAACTGGAGTTGATGGAGCCGGTCGGGGGCGCCTCGCCTATTGCGAAATTTGTGAGCCAGAACCCGTCCGGTGGCATTCACCACATCTGTGTTGAAACCGACGATGCCGACAAGGCCGTTGCAGCTGCCGGCGACGCCGGTCTCCGTGTCCTCGGGGACGGCACGGCCAAACCTGGTCATCATGGGAAAAAGCTTTTTTTCCTGCACCCGAAGGATACCCTAGGGACCTTAATGGAAATCGAAGAAGCTGACGAGTAAGCTAACCTAAAATTACATCTTACAAGAAGGAGAAACCAGTGATTGAGGCGACCGACTATCAGGAAATTTTGTTTGAGGTAAAAGACGACGTGGCCTGGATAACCATCAACCGCCCGGAAGTGATGAACGCCTTTCGGGAGCAGACCTTGGATGAACTGATTCATGCCGTGCGCTCAACGCGGGAGGANCCGTCTTTAGTCGCTGCCGTCATCACAGGGGCTGGGGATCGCGCCTTTTCCGCTGGCGGCGATTTCCACGCCATGATGAAACTCAATCGGGCGAATGCGCTGCATTGGAACGACCGCATGCTTGGCCTTGCCATGTCGATCCGAGGTGTCCCCATTCCAGTGATCGCCATGGTCCACGGCCCCTGCATGGGCGGTGGACACGAACTGGCGCTCTGGTGCGATTTGGTGATCTCGGCGGAAGACGGGATCTTCGGGCAGACTGGGGCCCGTGTGGGAGCCTGCCCGACGGTGGGCGCGACCCAGTATATCCCGCGGCTTATCGGCGACAGGCTGGCCAAGGAAATGATCTTTCTGTGCCGGACTTTCAAAGCGGAAGAAGCCGTCAGCATTGGCTTGATCAACCGGGTCGTGCCTAAGGCGGATCTGCGCAAAGAGACGGAAGCCTGGTGTCAGCAGATCAAAGGCTATTCGGGACAAACCTTAAGAGCGACGAAAAAGTCGCTGAATTTCGAGAGCGACGAATTATACGCCTCGTGGCAGCAGGGGATGGAACTNTTGGCGGAAATTTGGGGATCNGAAGANTCNNTGGAAGGNATGAATGCCTTTCTNGAAAAACGCAAACCGGATTTNCATCAATACCGCTTGCGCCGNAAAGACGCCGTCGACACCTATCTGGATGATCTGGCGAATGACCGAAATCAGCGTCCGCCGAAGGGNTAATNCTTNGGCANNCGGTTANCAAAAGGCATCGATCTATGGGNGCATTAG
>NHHQ01000130.1:11799-30325 GCA_002170915.1 Rhodospirillaceae bacterium TMED167
ATTCGTGTGATAGACCTNACCCGCATTCTNGCGGGNCCGTTTTGCACCATGAATTTGGGCGATATGGGCGCGGANATNATCAAGGTCGAGCANCCAGNGNGGGGTGACGATACCCGGTCCTGGGGACCGCCGTTCGCCAATGATCAGGCCGCCTATTTTCTTGGCATCAATCGCAATAAACAGAGCATAACGCTCAATTTGAAGTCCCTCGAAGGCCAGGGCATTCTGGGTGAGTTGCTTGGTCAGGCCGACGTCGTTATTGAGAACTTCAAACCCGGCACTTTGGCCAAATGGGGTTTCTCAGAAGATTGGTTTGAGACCAATGCCCCAAAGGTTGTGCATTGTTCGATCACCGGATATGGCGATAAAGGNCCCAAAGGGGGCATGCCGGGATACGACTTTCTGCTCCAGGCGGAGAGTGGTCTTATGAGCATCACAGGAGAAGAGGGTGGCGGCCCTCAAAAGCTCGGTGTTGCGATTGTCGATGTCTGTACGGGTCAGTATGCCACCATGTGTATCCTGGCGGCGCTGCAATCTCGATCAACGACGGGTGAGGGTCAGCGTGTTGACCTTTCTCTGTTCAATACGAGCCTGTCGATGCTGGTCAATGTCGCGTCAAATTATCTCATTGGTAATGTGATCCCCTCACGGTACGGCAATGGTCATCCTAATATTGTGCCTTATCGCGACTATCCCTGCGGTGAGGGGGAGATCGCGCTGGCGGTTGGCAATGATATGCAGTTCGCCAATTTGTCACGCGTGCTTGGTCATCCAGAATGGGCCGAGGATCAAAGCTTCCAAACTAACGCCAACCGGGTGAACAACCGGGACGCCTGTGACGGGATGATCCGGGATGTTCTAGCGACAAAACCGGCAGCATATTGGATCCACCTGTTTGAAAAGGAGGGGATCCCCTGCAGTAAAGTGAACCGGGTGGACGAGGCGCTGGAGAGCGAACAGGCAAAAGCCAACGACATGGTCCTCGATATGGATCATCCGTCCGCAGGTAAAATCCGCGTGCCCGGCATTCCCTATCAGTTTTCAAAAACGCCGGCGNGCGNNCAGTCCCCGCCGCCCCAACTGGGGGCGGATACAGAGGCCGTTCTAAAACGCTTCCTGGGAAAATCTCAAGAGGATATCGAGAAGCTGCGAGCGGCTGGTGTCGTTTAGGGAGTTTGGTAGAGGACCGGGAAGCCGCTATATTGGCCACTAGATTAGCCATTGACACATGGGGCAGGTCTCCCTATTTTCCGCCGGTTCCTGGTCGCTAGATGGGCGGTCAACATTTTTGAGGATAAGGCCATGAAAGTTCGTAACTCACTGAAATCGGCCAAGTTGCGGGAAAAAGGCTGCAGGGTTGTGCGTCGTCGNGGCCGCCTGTATGTCATCAACAAGAAGAACCCCCGGTTCAAAGCCCGCCAGGGGTAATCCCAGCCTAACATCGGCCTCTTAAGGCCATTGATGACCGCGCCTACGAGGCGCGGTTTTGCTTTTGTTGACGGTGTCCCTTGATTACACTTCGGCTTTTCTAAATGCGAGAGGGGAGTCCGGGCCATGAAAATGCCGGCGCCAGATCAAGAAATTCTNTGCCGTCGGAGCCAAATTGTCGGTGACCTAGAGTCTATTGTCGGTGGCGCGGGTGGAACGAGCCTGTCCGCGGGCAGCGTAATCTCCGACCCGGTGTCCCTCAAAGCCTATGAATGCGATGGCCTGTCCGCTTACCGACAACCGCCCATGGTCGTCGTTCTGCCCAACTCGACTTNCCAGGTTTCTGATATTTTGCGTTATTGCCATGACAATCAGGTCAAAGTCGTGGCGCGTGGCTCGGGAACGTCGCTGTCCGGCGGGGCGCTGCCGTTGGAAGACGCCGTGATGATCGGGCTCGGTAAGTTTAACGAAATCATGGAGATTGATTACGACAACCGCTGTGTGGTGACCCAACCGGGCGTCTCCAATCTTGCGATTAGCGAAGCAGTGGCCGGAAAAGAATTTTATTATGCGCCGGATCCGTCCAGTCAGATCGTTTGCTCCATCGGGGGGAACGTGGCCGAAAATTCAGGTGGTGTTCATTGCCTTAAATATGGCCTGACCACGAACAACCTGTTGGGGGCGGAAGTCGTCCTCATGAATGGCGATGTGATCCGCCTCGGCGGGAAGCATCTTGACCCCGGTGGCTATGATTTGTTGGGTGTTCTGACGGGATCGGAGGGTCTGCTCGGCGTGATTACGGAAGTGACGGTACGCATCCTCCGCAAGCCGGTGGTCGCACGGGCTGTGCTCTTGGGGTTCTCTGAATTAGAGGCCGCCGGTGACTGCGTCGGGGCAATCATTGGCGCCGGGATCATTCCAGGCGGAATGGAGATGATGGACAAACCCGCCATCCACGCCACCGAAGAATTTGTTCAAGCNGGCTATCCCCTAGATGCAGAAGCGTTGCTGATTGTTGAATTGGATGGGCCGCAGGTTGAAGTGGACCATTTGATTGATCGCGTTGAAGAGATCGCCAAAGGGCTCGGCGCGGATTACATGCGGATCAGTAGGAGCGAGGAGGAGCGGGAGCTTTTTTGGGCCGGCAGAAAAAATGCTTTCCCGGCGGTNGGTCGCTTGTCGCCAGATTATTATTGTATGGATGGGACTATTCCACGTTCGCGATTGCCGGAGGTCATCTCCAGAATGAAGGGTCTCTCCAAAGAGTTTGGCCTCGAGGTCGCTAACGTATTTCATGCCGGAGATGGCAACCTGCATCCTCTCATTCTCTATAATGCCAACACCCCCGGCGAGCTTGAAAAGGCAGAGCATCTCGGGGCGGAAATCCTTAAGCTGTGTGTCGACGTGGGCGGCGTGCTAACGGGCGAACATGGAGTTGGTGTAGAAAAACGCGATTTGATGGGCACTATGTTTACGGAAACTGATCTAAATCATCAGCAGCGAGTGAAATGCAGTTTTGATCCTGACTCCCTGCTAAACCCTGGAAAGGTCTTCCCGACACTTCATCGGTGTGCGGAGCTCGGCCGCGTCCATGTTCATGGCGGCGAGACGCGCTTTCCCGGCGTCCCAAGATTCTAGCATTCCGACGTACGATTATGACCGACCAACTGTTTCAGCCGGCAACCACAGAAGATCTTCGAGATATTATTATCGATGCCAGGGAGCAGGCGCGACCATTAAGCATAGAGGGCGGTGCCACCAAATCCGGTTGGGGCCAGGCCCCCCCGGCAGGCGATCGGGTTGAGACTGGAAAATTCGACGCCATCGATCTTTACGAACCTGCGGAACTCGTTCTCACGGCGAAATCAGGGACATCGCTGTCTGATATTGAAGCGCTGCTGGCCGACCATAACCAACATCTCGCTTTTGAGCCGCCGGATTTACGGGGGCTATACGAAACGGCTCACTCTGCGCAAACATTGGGTGGTGTCGTGGCCTGTAATTTATCAGGATCTCGGCGCATTCAAGCTGGCGCTGCGCGGGATCATGTGTTGGGGTTTGAGGCCGTGAGCGGTAGGGGGGAAGTGTTCAAGTCCGGTGGCCGCGTGGTCAAGAATGTGACGGGGTTTGATTTATCGAAACTGATGGCGGGGTCGTTCGGAACATTGGCCGTCATGACGTCTCTTTCCATCAAAGTATTACCGCTTCCTGAGAAAACGCGAACGCTGCTGGTGCTGGGTCTTGATGAAGCACAGGCCGTCCGTGCCATGACCAAGGCTTTGCAGAGCCCGCACGAGGTCAATGCCGCAGCGTATCTTGCCCCGGCGCAAGCGCGCCATTCTGCCGTCGGCTACGTATCAGGCGCGGGTCAAGCGATCACTGCTCTGCGTATACAAGGGCCCGGACCGTCGGTCTCTGCCCGGCTCGCGGAATTATACCACCTGTTTGGTGAAGTCGGCGACATTGAAGAGCTTCACGCCCATAATTCAAAAACGCTCTGGCAGGAGATTTGTAACGTTGCTCCGTTATTGCCAAATCCGGCCACCGCCATCTGGAGAATGTCGCTCCCTCCGGCCTCCAGTCCTGCCGTTGCGGCACGCTTGAGAGCGTTGGAAGGCGCTGAGATGTACCTGGACTGGGGCGGCGGGCTCATTTGGCTAGCGGTTCCTAATATGAGAGATGCTAGCGCTGGAACTGTGCGGGCGTGCCTGACCGCGTGCGGTGGACATGCCACGCTGATGCGGTCTAACGATGAAACTAAGACAAATGTTCCTGTATTCCAGCCCTTGCCTGAGGCGATTGCAGCATTAACCTCGTCTTTAAAATCTAATTTCGATCCAGCCGATATCTTAAATCCCGGCCGGATGAGGTAGGGATAGCCCTATGCAAACAAATTTCACATTAGATCAGCTGGCCCGTCCTGATCTGCAGGAAATGGAGTCCATTCTCCGGAAATGCGTTCACTGCGGGTTTTGCCTCTCTGCCTGTCCAACATACAGCATTCTAGGAGATGAACGTGATAGTCCGCGGGGACGTATTTATCTCATCAAGGACCTCATTGAGAGCGAGGGAGCCTCAGTGGATGCCGTTGCGCCTCACATTGATAAATGTCTCTCCTGCTTGGCGTGCACGACTGTCTGCCCGTCCGGTGTCGATTACCGGCATTATGTGGACTATGCCCGGAAGCAAATAGAAGGGCTATATCGCCGGTCCTTTGGGGATAAGGTATTTAGGAAACTTGTGGGTCGACTAATTTCGAGTCCCCGAATTTTTAGGGCAGCGCTTTTATGGGCTCGGTATCTCAAACCGTTTGCCGAGCTGGCGGGCCGCCGGTTTGTACCGGCACTGGGCATGGCGCCGGCGCACGTCCTCGCCAACCAAATTCTAACCGGGCGGCAGGTGTATCCGGCCGAAGGTGCCAGACGCCAGCGCGTGGCGTTATTGGCAGGCTGCGCCCAGCAGGTGCTTCGGCCCTCCATCAACCAGTCAACCATCCGCGTTCTCAACCGGCTTGGATGTGATGTCGTAGTCGTTAAGGGAGAGGCGTGTTGTGGCGCGCTGGTCCATCACCTTGGCGAGGAGACAGCGTCCCGAAATAGCGCCCGAGGATTGATCGCGGCCTGGGAAAAGGAGCGAGACCAAGAGGGTTTGGATGCCATTATAGTCAACACGTCCGGTTGCGGCTCTCATGTCAAAGATTTTGGGCATCTCTTCCAGGATGACGATGAGTGGCGCGCCCCGGCCATGCGGGTGGCTTCTCTGACAAAAGACGTTTCCGAAATTGTCGCTGACTTGGGGCTGCCGGAAGGTCGCGCTGCCGGCGGCGGTACCCGGGTTGCTTATCATGCGCCCTGTACCCTGCTGCACGGTCAAAAAATCGACACGCTCCCAGAACGGCTACTCGAACAGGCAGGGTTTGAAGTGATGCCGATGAAAGAGAAACATTTTTGCTGTGGATCGGCCGGCATTTACAACCTCATCCAGTCGGAGATCGCCGACATGCTCAAAGAGAGGCGTCAACAAACAATCCGGGATATGCCCGTCGCGTTTGTTGCGACGGGAAACATAGGCTGCCAGCGTCAGCTCCAATCCGGCCTGGAGACACCGGTCGTCCACATGGTTGAGTTGCTAGATTGGGCGTTGGGCGGTTCAAAGCCGTCTCTAATCCCGTGATTGTCCATTCAAACGCTGAGCCTCGAAATTATACGAAGACATATGGATTGAACTGATGCTATGGGGATCTGTTATCCTGCTCCTGGCCATGAATTCGGGTAAGTTAGACGCCGCGCTGGCGCTATTTGATGAACTTGTTGGGCTTAAACCTGACTTTGCGGAAGGTTGGAACAAACGCGCGATGGTCTTTTATCTTATGACGTCTTATGGCGCCTCGATGCGCGATATCGCGCGATCCCTTGAGCTGGAACCTCGCCATTTTGGTGCACTGTCGGGTCTTGGGCTGATTAATCAGGCAATTGGCCGCCCGGAAGTGGCTATTATGGCTTTTGAAAAGGCCTCGGAAAACTATCCCCATCTTCCAACATGGGGGGAGAATATTCGGGAAATGATAAAAATCTGCGCGGCAAAAAAATTTAAAACGTTACTCGGCGTCTAATATCCCATCATACCGAAGACACCCTGGGCCTTGGAGGGGCCAGTCGAGAGGGCAAGCATGTTTTCGACCAACCCGTTATTGAGGCTCGAGAGCAGATTTATATTGTCGAGAGCGAGCCGGAGTTTTACATCCGCCGCTTTAGAGACGGCCTTTGAGGCATCCAATTCTTCAGCTCTGATCCGATCTTTTTCATCTTCAAAGTTTTCTATTTTTGAATTTACGAGATCTATCCGCCCCTCGAGGAGTGCCGTGTCGGCGATAATCGGCGCGCCCTTCCTGGCGAGGGTACTCAAAGCCGCATCAATGTCATTAATCGCCGCTTGCACGGATGTGTCGTTGGTGAAATCGCCGTAATATTGAGACTGTAAAAGCCCGAGGCCCACCCGCGTGACGGTGCCTGAGAGAGATCCCGACCCTCCGTAGGTTACAGCGCCAGTGGCGGCATCGTAACTGTCGACGGTCAGCCCCTCAGCGGGAATGGACAGGCCAGTCTGCTCTCCTGAACTGTCGTTCTTGTACTGATAGAACGTGTTATCTCGGCCATCCAGGCGCCAGTTCAAACCAGCGGCGTCGGTGACCTGAAAATCAATACCGAGGAAGGAGCCTTCAATAACGGCGAACCCGGCCCCTTTGTCACTGGTCGGGGTAAAGATTGTATCTGTTATCCAATCTGGCCCTTGTGTATTACCAACGAGATTAACGTTTCTGTAACCGTCAACCGTGACGTTTGCGCCACTCACTCTTGAATTGATGTCTCTGATGAAACCGTCGAAGGCATCGGCGGCGGCGGCTCGGTCCGTGCTAGAAGTCGATCCCAATATTTGATTGAGCTCTGTCTTGGCGTTGTTTAAGTACTTCTCGGTCCATTCAAGAGCGCTACGGGCTTTATTCGCCGCCGCGACATTATCAGCGACCTTATCCTTGAACTTGGTCATCCGTGCGATTTCTTTAGAGGCACGTAGGTAGTCAGCGCGTTCGAAGTTAACAGCGACGTCGGCCCGTTCTTCGCGATTTCGTTCGACCAGCTTCCTGGTAATGAGTGCAATAGAATCCTGTGAATTGAACTGATTTCGCGCCAAATGAGTATTTACGATTTCAGTTATGGACACGGAACCGCTCACCATTTAGCTTCCATCTTGAATTGCTACTCTTGATTGTGATTTGGCATTATAACTCCTTTTTTCATATCAAAAATAGATTAATGCTGAGTAAACCTGTTGTCGGCCTTGTCCGGAGATGGTCTCAATCATGTGACATTGGAGAGGCTCATTTGTGACCTCCTGCATGTCTCCATGTGTTCACGGGCCAATCCATGGTCTAATAACATCAAAACAAAATATAGAAGGAGTTATTTCCCATGAGCGATCAGGATGTTGCCCTTATTGTCGGGGCGGGTTCCGGGCTAAGTGCCTCTTTGGCCCGACGGTTTTCCAATGCCGGGATGAAAGTCGCACTCGCAGCGCGAGATACTGAAAAGCTAGTAGGCATACAATCCGAGACAGGGGCGCGCCTTTATGCCTGTGATACAGTGGAGATCAGTCAGGTACACGCTTTGTTTGAGTCGGTAGTGCGTGACCTGGGTACGCCGACGGTTGTCGTCTCAAATGCCAGCTCTCGCGTCCGGGGCACGATAACAGAGATTGATCCTGGCGAAGTCAAGAAAGCGGTGCTGATCACCGCCTATGGCGGGTTTTTAGTGGGCCAGGCCGCGGCTAAACTCATGGTGCCAGTGGGACGAGGAACGATTATGTTCACAGGGGCTTCTGCTGGTGTTAAAGGTTTTCCAATGTCTGCAACTTTTGCGATGGGCAAATTTGGTCTGCGCGGATTAGCTCAAAGTATGGCCCGCGAGCTTCATCCCCAAAATGTACATGTGGTGCATGTGGTTGTCGATGGCGGCATTCGGGATACCAGCCGAGGGCGTATGGAAGAGCCAGATGATGACCCCGATAAATGGCTGGATCCCGAAGCGATCGCGGAGACCTATTATCATCTCCACACTCAACACCGGAGTTCCTGGTCATGGGAGATTGAGGTCAGGCCGTGGGTCGAGAAATTTTAGCGGGCTACATGCCGAGGGCATTTTTGTAGAGGTCCAATAACTCCTCTTGCTCCTGCCGGTCCGAGGTGTTCATTTTCCGTAAGCGCACGATTTGGCGCAGGATTTTGATGTCAAAGCCGCCAGACTTGGCTTCAGAGTAAACCTCTTTGATATCGGCAGAAAGTGAGGTTTTTTCTTCCTCCAAGCGTTCCAAACGCTCGACAAATGATAGCAACCGTTCGGATGCGATGCCGCCAACCTCGGCCATTATTTTCTCCCGGAATTATTTGTAAGAAGATTCAAGAGTGGAGAAGATACTTATAACGTTATTTGGGGGCAAGCGTCACACGCTACAAAGTCATTTCTTTGGCTAATAGAGCTGGGTTCTCAGCACATCGGGGTCGCTCAGAATGACTGGAAGTATGCCGGCCAGCAGGCCGGCCCAGTTGTTAATTTGGTCCTCGGATTGTACCAAATCTTGCCGGATCTCAATCGCGCAATTGGCATACCCATGAGCGCCCGCGTGGATGTCTAATGTGTGAGCATATTGTGTGCCAGAGTATGGTTTGTTGTCGCCAACGATCAGGTCATTAGACTTATGCGCCAATGTTTCGATAAGCGGTCGGGCTATTCTCGGGTCCCTGTTCCATAGTACCCCGATATGCCAGGGTCGCGCCTCATCGGTCATGTGGGGCGTGAAGGTGTGGATGGAAAACAGGGCCGGCGACACCCCAGTAGACCGCCGACGCGCTAAAAGATCCGCGAGGTGGTGGTGATAGGGATCGTAAAGATCCGCCCTCCTTGACGCCCGGTCTAGTGTCGTAATGTTTTGGTTCCCCGGAATGAGCGTTTGATCGCTGACGGCGGGAATAGCTGCGGGCTCATTAGGGTCTCTGTTAAGATCTATCACCAAGCGGGAGTATTTGGCGAGTATGGCGGTTGCCCGGAGGATTTCTGATAACCTCTGTGTGATGGCGGCGGCGCCAATATCCCATGCGATGTGATCTTCGAGGCGTGTCGGTGCCAGGCCCAAATTATTGAGGGATACCGGGATCGCATTGCTTGCGTGATCGCATGCCAACACCAGGGGGCTGTCGCTGTCGGAATTTATAACGTCGAACGTCTCAGCATCGGTAGAGCACAATAATTTCACGGGTTATGGCTTTCAAACGATCCGGGCTACGGTTTAAGAATATCGAATATCTTGGCGCATCGTTTCGCCGGGGTCAAAATCTGACTGGCCGTGCCGTGCTCGGAAAACTATAACCCGTGGGGTATGTTTCACCCCCACCGTTCTGCCGGCGCGCAACACCTCGCCTTTCTAGCGCTTTTGCTGGGGGCGGTCGCGATCGCTTTTTCACCAATTTTCGTGCGGATCAGCGAGTTAGGGCCTTTCTCCACGGCATTTTATCGGGTTGCCTTGGCGCTTCCGGCCTTTTGGTTTTGCATGGCATTTCCCCAGTCAAAGGCTGAACTTGTCAGAACGCCCTCTACCCGAAAAGATTACGCACGCCTGACCCTTGCCGGCGTTTTTTTTGCGGGGGATCTGGCCTTTTGGCACTGGTCCATTAATTTGACGTCGGTCGCAAATTCCACCTTACTGGCAAATGCGGCGCCGTTTTTTGTCACTTTAGCAGCATTTTTTTTGTTTAAGCAGCGGTTCTCGAAACTTTTTCTGTTGGGACTCGGTTGTGCCATCGGGGGGATCGTTCTGCTAATGGGAAATAGTCTCAGCCTGGGCGGCGGCCACCTACTCGGCGACGTTTTGGGCGTGATCACCGCCATGTTTTATGCTGCCTATATTCTGGCGGTTGGTAAACTGCGGGAAGAGTTTTCAACGGCAATCGTTATGACGTGGAGCGGTTTGGTTTCCGGTGTAATTCTCCTTGTCCTCATGTGTCTCACCGAGGAGACCCTTGTCGCAGGAAGTGCGGTGGGCTGGATGGTTCTGTTTGGACTGGCGTTGTTTTCTCACGCCGGAGGTCAAAGTCTGATTGCTTATTCGCTGGCGCATCTGCCGGCAGCCATGGGGTCCGTAGGGCTTTTACTGCAGCCGGTCCTGGCTGCAGTGTTGGCGTGGATCCTGTTTGCCGAGGCTCTCGATACTATCCAGGTTGTTGGCGGGGCAGTCGTCCTTGCTGGCATTTATGTTGCCAGACGCGGAGCTGTGTAGCTCGGCTTGACACCCCGTGAAGCGGCGATCATGTTGGCGCCAATTTCCGGTATTTCATTTTGTATCAATCTTGAGACACAGTATTAGTTAATCATATGAGTTCGTCTGCGGCTGATCGCCAGGAGACGCTAAAGCGCGTCGCTTACTTCATCGACAAAAAACCTGCCCCTGCCGACTTTCTGGCAGAGGTGCTGATTGGTTTGTCCAAATCACCAAAATCGGTGCCGCCAAAATTTTTCTATGACGAGGCCGGCTCGGATTTGTTCAATAAAATTTGCAAGACACCTGAATATTATGTGACCCGGACCGAGGTGGCTCTGCTGGAAACCTATGGTTCAGAGATTTCACGGAGAGCGGGCCCTTCAAGAGCGGTGATTGAATATGGGTGCGGCTCCAGTTTGAAAATTAACGCCCTCCTTGATGGCTTGACCGATCCCGCCGAATACCTTGCCATTGACATTTCAAAGGAACATCTCCTGCGAACAGCGGCGGACATTGCCGAAGCGCATCCCGCCGTCAAGGTTGGTGCTATTTGTGCTGATTTTTCTCGCGATTTGGATTTACCAAAGACCGTCGGCGACGGTAGCAAGCGCCTTGCCTTTTTCCCGGGTTCCACGATTGGAAATCAAACACCCGAAGAAGCTGTTNAATTTCTGAAGATTGTTCGAACCGCCGTTGGGCATGACGGAAGTTTGCTGATTGGCGTCGATTTGGAAAAAGACGTCTCTATTTTAACCCCTGCTTACAATGATGTTGATGGGTATACAGCCGCGTTCAATCTAAATCTGCTGCATCGGATTCGTAGCGAATTAGGCGGTGATCTGGATTTCTCCAAGTTCCGGCATGACGCTTTTTTCAATGAGAGCCTTCACCGTATGGAGATGCACCTTGTATCTGGATGCGATCAAGACGTTTCAGTGGGTGGTCAGACCTTCCATTTTGCTAACCAAGAGACAATCCATACGGAGAGTTCATATAAATACTCAGTCGATCGTTTCACTCAGTTGGCGGTACGTGCAGGCTTTCGTGTCACCGAGACGTGGATCGATCCAGACTCGTTATTTAGTATTCATTATCTCGATGCATCTGAGGACTGAGCAGCAAGCTTTGGCTTGAACTGTGGAGGGTCTATCTGGACAGAAGACCGGTATAACCATAGTTAAGGCGGTTTTATAAAATTATATGCGGGCGCTTGTTGTCACGAAGTTGATCCTTGGTTTGGTGCAAGCTTTTTGTATGCAATTTTTTTGATGGGCTTGAATTATGGGGACTCGTAATTGCATTCTATTTTGATTTCCTCCTCAGATTTATTCGATCCAAAAAATATCTGGTGGAAGCCATGTTCTTCAAAGTCAAAACCCGAAGCCACCTACTTTTGAAAATAAAATGGTTTAGCAAGGTCCAAAATAGAAACAAACACCATAAATATTGCCAGTGCTGTCTATATATCTCACCTCAGTTCCCATTTTTTTCAATTACTTATGAATAAACCGCGACTTAGGTGCAGGTTTAAATGCTTTGTTATTTTTTGGAAATTTGCTATAAAATATTTGATTACATTATCGTGCTAGCACGAAAATAAAAAATTACAGAAGATCGGTCTTTAAGACTACTAAGTGGCGTTTTGTTGCCCATGCCCTATCCGTAGTTTTTATTAATTTGACGATAGCGATGTAATGAAAACTGACTTATCCAGTCGTTTTAAAAGTTTTAATTCGCAATCAGATGATGGCGGAAGCGGATTTTTATTACTTGCAAATGCTGATTGGTTATTGCGAGGAGAATTCTCTCGTGAAGGTGATAGCTTAGTTATTACTGGTCCCTCTGGCCAAGTCATCAAAGTTGAAAATTTTTTCAATTCAAAGGAGTTACCAGATTTAATCACTGAGGCTGGGTTGATTATTGACGGCCAGCTCGCGTCGAAACTGGCAGGTCAATTTTCTCACATCCAAATAGCGCAAATCGGTCCACAATTAGATCTGCCTGATGATGAAGTTACTGAGCCAATTGGTACNATTAAGTCCCTNGAGGGCACNGTTATGGTNACGCGGCCTGATGGNGAAGAGNTAGNGCTTCAGGAAGGTGATGANGTATTNCAAAACGATGTTATCGAGACAAANTCTGGTGGTTCTNTNGGCATNGAATTTTTAGACGAGTCTACNGTTTCTCTTGGGCCATCAGGTCGAATGGTTTTGGACGAAATGGTTTACGAACCGGACGGTGACTCAAATTCTTCTGCCATTTCTGTTGTTTCCGGCGCGTTTTCTTTTGTGAGTGGGCAAATTGCTAAGGCGTCGCCCGATGCCGCTGTCTTAACGACCCCAGTTGCAACCATCGGAATTCGAGGGACTACAATTGCGGGCGAAATAAACGGGGAGGGAGAAGCTAATACTATATCGCTCTTGCCTGATGCCGGTGGGACCGTTGGAGAGGTCGTAATAACTAATGCTGCGGGGGTTGCAGTCCTCAATCAGGTTGGCGCCTCAGTTGCGATGGCAAGTGCGAATGAGGCGCCTCCGCAGCCCACCATTTTAACTGAGACGGAGTTGTCCAATAGATACGGGGCAGTGCTATCGGTGAACCCCTCTCAACCGACAGTAACTGGAGCTCCAGCTACTGAAACAGATAGAAGCGAAGAGGGGGGTAGCCAAGGCGATAAGAGCAGTGAAGCACCCCCAGATGGTTTTAAGGGTCCAAGGCCTGGTTCAGATTTTGGTGAATCCCGCGAGGGCGATTTAAAAAAGGCACAAGGAGATTTTGAGAAAGCAAAGCTCGAGGGCATGCGCCTTCGAGAAGGTATGGAAAAGTTTAACAAGGGCTTTGAGCGGTTTAACGATAAATTTGAAAAAGGCATAGAACGTAGGTTAGATCAAAAATTTGATGGCAAGTTAAAAGAGATCGATAGGCGGGTTGATGACCTTAGAGCTGACCAGAGCGATGATGCCGCTCCCATTTTGTCGCTTATCAAACGGGCCCAGGCCGCCGCTCAGAAGGCAAGCGCAGCCGAAACATCGGCGGCGACAAAAAAATCCTCGGTAGAAGCCGAGGTCGTTGCCAAGGGCACGGCGAATGGGTTGGATCAAGCTTCAGCAAATTCTCTGAGCTCTGCCATTACTGCTCCGCTTGATGCGCTCGGTGCTGCCAGTGCGCTGGCCGCCACAGCATCAGGCGTCATGTTATCGGCGGGTGCTTTGCTCGGAAGCCTGGCCGAAGGGAAAAAAATAAACCCACAACTTCTAGCTAGTCTTGAGGCGGCCGCTAGAGAGGCGGAGGTGGCTGCAGCAAGAATTGATGTTGCAGTTAAGGGCTCTGTTGCTGCGATGGATGCCGTCGTGGCTAGCGTTATAAGCACGGTAAAGTCGACTTCTGGATCGGGCAAGTTGGCAGCCGCAGAGAATATAGTTGTTCAAACGCTCTCCAATAAAATTAATGAAAAGATGGCGGAGGAGGCGGCGAAGATAACAGATGCGCCGATTGGGGCAGATCTAGCATCCATGAACGTCGCCGGCATCTCTACAGTCATAAATATCGTCCAGGAAAAAGTTACCCAAGCTAACAACCAAATTACAGCGCTTCCGCCAGAGGAAAAAACATCGGCCATGACGGATGCGCTTGCCAAAACAGAAGCGACGGCCGCAAAAGCAAAANTTTCTGCCGAAAAGGCCTCAGCGACAATTTCAGCGAAAACGGCTTCGGAGATTAGGGCGAGGTCTGAGGAGGCGCTGCAGGCTGCTAAAGAGGCGAAGGTATTCAAGGACGAAGCAGAAGCACTTGTTAATTTTCAAGAAATTGTTCGGGAGGCAGATGCATCTATAGCCGAAGAGGCATTATCGGCTTACGAGGCATTTGCAGAAGCGGAACTGGCTGTTGAGCAGGCGGCAACAGCCATTGCATCGGCGGATAACTCGCAAGAACTGGCCCTTTACTATGTCTCTGGTGTTCTTACTCAGAAAAAGGAGGCGCTCACGGATGGGGCGAGTGATGGATCTCAGGGAACAGTTGCAGTTGCTCAGAATGGATCTCTATCCTATTCGGCTACGGCCAATAAGTTTGTTGGGGAATTTGTGTCTCTGGCATCAACCAANAGTATCAGCGCTGATGATACTTTCTCCGTCACAATCACTGTCGACGATGCAGACACGACTATTCTATTTGATGCGGAAGCTGACGATACACTGGGCGATGCACAAGCCTTTGTTGCGACCGCAATAAATGGTTCATCAGCACTGAATACAAATATTGAAGCTACGGCCATTTCTCGTCTCGAACTAGTGGGAAATTTTAATGCCGGAGATGTATTCTCCGCAACGATAGATGGCACTGTAGTCACCTTTCGAGCNGAGGAGGCGAGAGGGCANGATTATACGATAGCAGATATTCGCTCAGGTTTGATAGATGCCATCAACGCAAACAGTGCAATCTTNAATATTGGCGTTGCCGACCGAGGGTATGGTGCAGGTGATATAAACTTTGAGTTCTCTGGAACGGTTGTTGATGGCAAAACGCAGTTTGCGGGACGATCCTTAACTTGGACGGCGCCCAATGGATCGGTCCACGAAGCTGAATACGAAATCGGGCTTCAAACTAAAACAGACGAGACTTTTAATGCTACGGCATCTGCAACCGGCAGCGGAAATTCCGCGAAGACCTATGATGTGGATACGTTCATTTTTTCGACGAAAAATGACGATGGTGAACTGACGGCAAACCAGGCCACAGTTTATGTTGTTAAAGACGGCGATAGTCTCGCTGCAGATAATGAAATCATTGTTTCGGATCTATCTGATGAGAGCGCACTACCTGTAAGTGCGCAACTTTCTTCGATTACCGCATCCAGTGTCACTCAATTATCAAACGCTTCAAGTGCTGCTGATGCCGCCCTTGAAGTGGCCGCAAACTCTCTTCTTCAGGCACGAGCAGACCTGGCGGCGACATTAGTTGACGACGCAATGGCTAGGGCTAAGTCGGAGACGTATGCCGAAGCGCTGGACGAGGCGAAGGCACGGCTCACTCAGGACCTCAAAGATGTTTTTGCGGGCGAAGACAGNTCTGATCTTGGTCCGCTAGATCCGAACTTGAGTGTTTTAGAAAATTTGTCTGTCAATGCGGCCCGTGTGGATGGCGCGAGCGACGGTACCATGGGGACGACAAGTGTCAGTAATGGATTGGTTACGCTTAACTTGACGAACCCTCTTGCAGCTGGAGAGAGCCTCACTGAAACAATCACAATTTCAACGCAATCCGGTTCAATCGAGCTCTCAGGGACACTTGAGGCGGGAGATACCTACAGGCTCACCGCAGACGGTTACCCGGTAAGCTACACAATTACTGATGACGACATCTCGTCGGGGATAAATCTCCAACAAGCAGCTTCATCTTTTGCAGCGGCGATAAATGAAGACGAGGATATAAGTCAATTCTTACAGGCATCGATTGGAGCTGACGGGAAAATCATTCTTCAGCCAAAGGTGTCGGGCCAGCCCTTTATTGCGTCAGTCAGCGCGGAAAACGGTGAGGGCAACGCCACCGATGATAATGACGCATCTTACACTGACGTCTTTACCACTCGGGAAAATACTTTCAGCTACACAAATGAGACCGGAAATTCAGTCTCGAGCATCGCAGTGACAGGGTTAAAAGTCGTCGGAGTGGAGCAAGTTTCCACTTATGCCACCCAGTTGTCTGCAGCGTTCCCAGACATTGCAATCTTGGAGAGCCAGGCAACCCTGGCAGATCAGCTAGAAGAAAACACAGAATTAGTGGAGACGTTCACTGAGAATGTGCTGAGCCTTTTCAATAACGCAATTGTTAAGGTCAAGACGTCTTACGACGACGCAGTTTCAAGCGCTTCAGATGCAGCGAGCGATTTGTCAGACGCAGAAGCGTCACTTGCCCTTAAAGCGACAGCGTATGAGGCGGCTTTCGACCTGGCAATTGATCTGAAGTCCGATGCAGCCAACGCAGCTTCATATCTGGCATCCGCAACGGCGGAACTTGCTGTCGGCGAGGCTGCGGCGAGGGCGCAAGCGAGCGTTGGCCTTGAAATTTCTTTGGAGGATGCGGCCGCTTCCGCAAGTTCGGCGGCTGCGCTTACTTTTGGCGCGAGCAATGGTACGAGCGGAACTGTTGAGGTAAGTGACGACGGCGTGATTTCTTACACGGCGAGTGATGATTTACTGGCGTCATTGCAAGAGGGTGAAACCGCAACTGATAGTATTTGCTACGCTGTTCGAGACGGATCTGAGAGTTTTTCAGTCAATATCGCCGAAATAACCATCCGACTTGAGAAAGGCGAGGCAGAATACGAGGGTATTGCAAATCTAACAGCGACGGGTGCGAAGCAACTGGCGGCACGCGCCTCTGAAAACGGGATATCTGCAGCTGATGCTCGTGCAATGCATGAGGAGGTCGATTATTTGCTGGGCACGGAAGTCTCGCCGGGCCTTGTTCGTGACCACGTAACAGCTGTCAGTGATGCGCTAGAGGGTGCAAGTGGGTCTGTGAACCTGATATTGGGGACATTGGGTATCGACGCAGATAGTGCTGAGGCNCAGTCNAATCCGGCAGCAGCTGAGGCCCTGGCGTCACTCGCAGTTGCTGANAACTATTTGGCCGCTTCAAATGGAACAATTACCTCACTTTCTTCTTTTGAGACAAAGGCGGATGCATATGCAGACCTGGCAGATGCGATTGAGGCCACGACCAATCCGATACTCCAAAGCCTAAGGATAGGACCTCAGCNGCAGTCAATTGATCCAGAGGCGATCGCCCAGGCCATGATCAATTCTGCTCGTGAGATNGCACAAAACATGGCTGAGAGTGCAATGAATGCTGAGGCAGATGCCGCTCTGGAGTTTGAGACCGCAGTCGCCCAGGAAGCGGCGGCCGCTGAAGCGGCAAAGACCAGTGCTTTGGAAGATACCCAGGCTGCAAATGAAGTATTGCAAGCACTTGACCAAACGATGGCGGCAACGGCTAAAATTGCAGGCTTTACCTCAGGTTTAAAAGGCACTGTCTCTCAAGCCGAGGGAGGTGGGGTTAGTTATACTGCGGACGAATCAAAATTTGTTGATTTAGAAGATGGGAGCGTTGCGACCGATACTTTTTTCTATTCATCTTTGGCTGAAGACGGGAGTTTGGTTGCGCATAAAGCAACGTTGAGTATCTCGCTTGTCAACAACGTACTTCAAATCGCACCTTCTGCTCAGGTCCATGTTTACGGAAGTGGTCAACCTGACCAACCCGTCTCTCTTGTAACGATAGAGCCCGTCGGGGCACTTCAATCGGCAGTTGCATCGGAGTTGATTATCAGTGGTCATTCCTCTGAGGCTCTTGCAGTTGAAGCTCGCGACAGTATTGCTGATCAAAATTTCGATCTGTCTGCTGCTCGTTTGAACGTAAACTCTGTCGCCACGAGCGCTGCCACAGCTTCAGCTGAGTTGGAGCGCATTGAACAATTTGAGCGGCTCGCAAGCGCTGCAGCACAAGAGGCTGCCATTGCATTTACCGCCGCTTCCAACTCTGCAGAAGGGCGAAACACTAGCATCCAGATGAATGCTAGTTTGGCCTCAGCATTTGAAAGCGCAGCTGCTGTCGCTTTGAGCGAAGTTCAGTCATTGCTCGAGAACGCTATTTCTAAATCCACTGATGCTGTTGCTGCCAGAGATCTCCAGTCTGCGGAAGTTGAGGCAAGAGAATTTGCTATCGAAGCAGCGGCCGACGCGGCGGAAGCTGAAGCAACGGCAGCGGAAGCGGCGCGCCAAGTTGCCAATCAAACCATACGTGACAAAGTGGACGCGGATGCTGCCGCTGCTGCCAACGCCCGTGAATTAGCCGATACTGCTGTCGCTAAGGCTGAGGTGGCCGCCCAGAAATTGATACTTACGGTGCAGGCAGCGAAAGATGTTGACGTAGATACCGCTAAGGTTGCTTCGGAGGCCGCTCAACAAGCAGCGGACCTTGCCCAGGCAGCAGCAAGCGCAGCCATCGAAGCGGCGGCAGGCGCAGGAAGTGAGGCGTTGGCTCAGGCGTCGCGGGCGGCTAGCGCGGCGATTGAGGCCGTAACAAACTCAGGCGCAGCCGCAGCATCCTACGAAGTAGCTGCGAATGCGACAATAGCTGCTGATGGG
The DNA here is from genome assembly GCA_002170915.1 of Rhodospirillaceae bacterium TMED167. Next base: position 30,183 of record NHHQ01000130.1, read on the forward strand.
TGGGTTGCGGGCACTGCAACTGCCGAGAGAATTGCCGCCGTAAATGCGGCGTCGGTTGCTGCGGCAAACGCTGGGAAAGCAAATATGTCTGCTCAGTTGGCTACCCAGGCAGCGAGTGCGGCTACCGACGCTGTTGTTCAACC
>NHHQ01000131.1 GCA_002170915.1 Rhodospirillaceae bacterium TMED167
TAAGGTAGGCTGGTGCCCTCCCCTCGCGCAAGGTCTTGAAGATCAATTGGCGTACAATCTCTCAGAACGGCATTGGCCTTCTCAGTGTAATGTCCGTCTGCGTCATGCAGCACGAGACCCGGCGCCATCAGCGGAGCTGTCCCGTCCCCGTGCCGCGCATGCACGATGACCCGTTTGGCTCGGCGTTCCTGACCTTTCGGCCAAAGCGGATATACGATGACACGCCACGCCCCACCGCTGAAGCCAGCCATTAATTCATTCTGGCGATCCGCGCGGTGAATGAAGGTAACAGTTCCGCCAGTTTTTATGGATATCTGAGCGAGTGCGAGCCAATCCGCCAGCACAGCAGGTCCCTCTACATGGGCCAACGCTTTTTTTGGATCAGGAGATGGAAATCCGGCGCCTTTGGCCATGTAAGGCGGGTTTGCCATCACGTGGTCAAATTTAAACCTAATGACACTGTCAGGCGGGGTTAAAATATCTCCCGGTTCAAAAGACACGCGCCCGCCCAAACCGCTATGTTCAGCAGATTTCCCCGCTAAATCAACGAGTTCATGTTGAAGTTCCAGGCCAGTGACGTGAACGTCCGGGAGCCGGGCCGCGAGACAAAGAGATGCCACACCGGTGCCGCTGCCCAGATCTAATATGTGCTCACCCGGTCGCGCCGGCACTGCCGCTGCCAGCAACACTGGATCTATTGCGGTCCGGTAACCGCGGCGAGGCTGAAGAACTGTAACCCGCCCATCAAGCAGCTTGTCCTCAGTCCAGGATATGGATGCCATTCAATTCTGCTTCTTTTACTTTAAGTATCTGCCGAGCCGTCTCCAGGTCTCCATCCACCACCATGATCCGACGTGGAATGGCACTTGCGCTTCCTTCCAAAATACTAGCATGTGTGTCCAGGACCAGTGCCTCTATCCCCGCGTTGGCTAAGGTCGCCTGCACGAAGGAAATGAGGACAGGATCGTTCGTTTTTAAGAGTTCAATCATGCAATTGCCTTGGCCGAACTCAGCAGTAATCCTTGACCGTGCGGGAGTCCGGCTCCTATGTTCAGATCTAAACATACAGTTTGCAGGCCCGTTAAGAAACACCGGGGGAGGGGATCCAGAGTTGGGAGTCGTTGTTAATCTTGGAAGCGTTCAGGGTGCCTCACCGTCACTCGACGCCCTCACGCATTTAACCGCCGAAGATCTGGTCGAAGTCAATGAGCTCATCGTCCGGGCCATGGACAGCCAGGTTGCGCTGATTCCCCAATTGGCCGGCCATATTGTGGCGGCAGGCGGCAAACGCATCCGCCCCATGATGACTCTCGTGTCCGCCCGGCTTTGCGGCTATGAGGGCAAGCGGCATATCGGCCTCTCTGCGTGTGTCGAATTCATTCACACAGCCACCCTCCTGCATGACGATGTTGTCGATGAGAGTGATCTCAGGCGGGGTTTGGCATCCGCTAACGCCGTTTGGGGCAACCAGGCGAGCGTGCTGGTCGGAGACTTTTTGTTCAGTAGGGCATTCGAATTAATGGTCGCAGACGGCTCTCTTGATGTTCTCCGTATTCTCTCCAAAGCATCGTCTGTAATCGCCGAAGGCGAAGTTCTTCAGCTTACGACCTCAAACGATACGGAGACGGGGGAAACCGCTTATTTGGAGGTCATCCAGTCCAAGACCGCNCAATTGTTTTCTGCCGCCTGCCGNATCGGTGCACTCGTCGCTGACCGGCCGAAAGTAGAGGAGGACGCCCTTGAAACCTATGGTATGAATCTCGGCATTGTCTTTCAGCTGATTGACGATGCGCTGGATTACTCGGCCAAACAGGCAACACTTGGCAAAACGGTGGGGGACGATTTCCGAGACGGGAAAATTACCCTGCCGGTAATACTGGCGTTTCGGCGCGGCGATGATGAGGAACGTACCTTCTGGCGACGGACCCTGGAAGACTTAGATCAAACAGACGATGACTTTGGCCATGCCATAGATCTCATGACCAAGCATGGTGCACTGGATGATTCCGTGGAGCGGGCCCGGCACTATGGTGCTATCGCCCGGGATGCCATGGGTATTTTTGCAGACGGGCCGGAAAAACAAGCCCTTCTCGATGCTATCGACTTTTGCATAGATAGGGCCTATTGAGGATTGGTGGCACCAACCCAACTCCAGTAAATATCGGGATTATGAGTCTGGTAAGTCACGGGCTGGAGCCCTTCTCAAACAAGGTTTAAGGTTATTTGATGGGGTCACACCAGGACATAATCGACGCTCTTATTCGATTAAATTTGGTATCAAATGTAGAGTTTCTTAAGCTGACAGAGCTAGGCGGTGGTATATCATCAGAAATTTACAGAGTTGACACGTCGTCTAAATCTATTTGCGTCAAACGCGCATTGCCAACATTAAAATCGGATCGACATTGGCATGTTCCCGTAGAGAGAAGCGAGGCCGAATGGAATTGGCTGAATGTCGCCAATGACATTATCCCAGATATTGCACCAAAGCCCCTCGGATATGACGATCAAAGCAATCTTGTCGTCATGGCGTATCTTGATCCCAAAACTTTTCGAAACTGGAAGGACTTATTGCGAACAGGGAAAATCGATCCAGTCATCGCAGGAGACGTCGCACGCAATCTAGTTACGATTCACAACTCAACAACCAATAAACCTGATTTCGCACGTCAGTTTGCGAATGATGAGGTGTTTTATAAAATTCGCTTAGAGGCCTATTTCCTTGCCGCTGGTCGCTCAGTGCCTGAAGTCAACAATCATATGGTCCAGTTAGCGGCAGACACAGCCGCTCAAAAATACGCTCTCGTACATGGGGATGTAAGCCCCAAAAATATTTTGGTGGGACCAGAGGGCCCCGTGTTCATAGATTCTGAATGTGCTTGGTATGGGGAGCCGGCCTTTGATGCCGCTTTCTGTCTAACACATTTTTTGCTTAAATGTGCATGGCAACCACAATGGAAATTGCAATACCTAGCCTGTCATAAAGCTTTTCGGCAAACTTATCTTGACCACGTAAAATGGCAAGAACACGAAGAGATGGATCGACGTATTACCCGGCTTCATCTTGGCATGTTGCTTGCCCGAGTGGCCGGTAGGTCAAAAGTCGAATACATCACTGAATTACCAGAGATTGAAATGATTCGTAAATTTGCGGTCCACCTGTTACGCCAGGAGATCGCCACGACGGCAGAGGTTGCCGAGCTTTGGGAAAAGGAATGGCATGTCACATAAAATGCCGATCAAATCTGTTTCTGCCCGCCGCATCTGGGATTCTCGTGGCCGTCCAACAGTCGAAGCAGAGATTATATTGGATGACGGCTCCTCTGGGCGGGGCATCGCGCCGGCAGGAGCATCACGGGGCATCGCAGAGGCCGTTGACCTGAGAGATGGGGGAGACCGACATGGCGGCATGGATGTGACAGCCGCCATCAAAAATATCGAAAAGTATATTTCTCCAGCAATTTTGGGATTAGATGCCTCAAATCAACAAGTAATTGATGATACTCTCCTGGAGCTTGATCCTTCCTCAAATAAAGCGACTTTGGGCGGCAACACCATGATCGCTGTTTCCCTGGCAACGCTGAATGCGGCGGCAGCGGGTAACAGAGTGCCCTTATGGCAGCACCTATCCGGTGGAGAGGCGGTAAGTCTGCCAATTCCTGAAATTCAAATTTTTGGGGGGGGGGCGCATGCCGACCGGCGTGTCGATATACAAGATTTTATGATCATGCCCCTTTCCGCGCAGAGTTATGACCAGGCGTTGCGGATGACTGCAGATGTATACAGGGCCGCGGGGAATTTAATGTCTGAAGCTGGCAAATTAACGGGTGTCGCTGATGAAGGTGGCTGGTGGCCCAACTTCAGTCACAATGAGGAAGCCCTCGATATGCTCATGCGGGCCATAGAACATGCGGGATTTGTACCTGGCCAGGACGTGGGAATTTCTCTCGACGTGGCCGCATCAGAATTCTTCGACGGTAAAGCCTATGCCTTGGGCTTGGAGAATAAAATTTTAGATACCGATGATCTGATTGGGTTACTGGGCCGGTGGATCGACGCGTATCCGATCGTTTCTATCGAAGACCCCTTGGCCGAAGAAGATCATACGGGTATGCGGGATTTTACAAATAAATACGGAGATTACCTTCAGATCATTGGGGACGATTACCTAGTCACAAATGCGTTAAAAGTGAGAAAAGCCGCCGCGTCAGGTATTTGTAATGCGGTCCTGATTAAACCCAATCAAGCAGGTACCGTCTCGGAAACCAAGGATGCCCTGGAGGAGGCGAAAAAAGCTAATTGGGGAACAGTTGTTTCGGCGCGGTCCGGCGAAACAGAAGACGTGACAATTGTTCATTTGGCCGTTGGCTGGAACAGTGGTCAGCTCAAGGTTGGCTCTTTCGCGCGCTCTGAGCGAATGGCCAAGTGGAATGAAGGGCTAAGAATTGCCGAACGTATGGGGCGGGCGGTTCATTACACGGAATCAAAGACGGTTATAAGCCCAAGATAGACCGTCAAGGACGATACAAAAAGATCCGAAGAATTTAAGTTCGATTGGCAACCTAAGCGCTGTGGTATATCGGGATCTGTCTCTAGGAGCATGCAGACGCCAACTCACACAGAAGATATCTCCAATCTTTTCGTAACGATATACAGCGTACTGTCGTAGTCACCCTCGATTGAAAAGACCTTAAACTATGAACCGCACATTTACCGGCTTAAATTAGCAACAATCTTTTTGTAATCTTCGATGACTTGGTTGCCATCCACGCCGATAGTTGCGGCTCGTTTGATCCAAGCCTGAATCTGAGGGTTTGCAGCCTTGCGAAGCTCAGCCTCAAAAGCGTTACTGGCCTGCATTCTTTTTACTCCAACACCATCCAATTTTTTGGCAAATTTGACCTCGAACTCGTCTGCCCTTTTCCCTATTGCCCGGGCCATTTTCTCACCCGACACTGAGCTAATGGCTGCTCGCTGTCCTGCAGTGAGAGCATCCCATTTATTCTTATCCAGCATCCAGGCAAATGAAGGCGCCATAATAGACCCCTTCGTAAAGGTCCCCCATTTTGGGAACTTGGTCCCAGCAAATACGACCATTCCTGTATTTGTAGCACCAGCAATGCCCTGAACGACCTTAGTTTGGGTAAACTCAGCCATCCGCGCTGCTGGACCAGAAACATGATTAACGCCAGCAGCTTTTAATGTACGCGACGTCGTCCCGGCAAGCGCCCACATCTTCATGTTCTTCATATCGGCCATTGAGGTTATTGGATTGTCTTTCGACGTGAAGAAATGAACCCCGACAAAATGATACTGGCTAAGTATTTTTATCCCTTTGCTCTCAAATTCTTTTTTTGCGGCAAAATGCCTCTCCCATGTTCGCCAGAATGCCACACTCCCGACTTCTGCATTTCCGGCATTGAGGAACGGTAAAATTGCATACTGTGGTCCGATCGCCTGTTTCCCCGTGAACCCATGAAAAATCAGAGCACAGTCAAACGTTCCAGCTACGATTCCGTTGAGTTGCTTGGGGGGGGGCGCGGCATTGGATGGCAGAAAGTTGACCTTAACTTCGTTTTTAGTAACTTTTTCGACATCCTTGCCCCACGCCTTCGTGTCTATGTTTACGAAGTGTTTGGGCCCTGGGAAAATGTTACAGGTCCAATTCGTCGCAGCCTGAACAGGCGGCACGGCAAGTGCGATAATCGCACTGATGACAAGTCCTAGCCCGGTTAAATTAAAGTACCGCATTGCGCTCCCCCAATTGATTAAACAACATAAATCGTCACGAGATCTTGTTATTTTATTATACACAGATTTCACAGCGAACCTGTCACCATGTCAATAAAAACAATTAAAAATTGGGGTTGCTGAGGGTCTGAAATCAAATCTATCAATTTTTTGTTTTGGCATCATGGGGGATATCTTGAAANTAGTCGTCCCTGGACTCACAGAGCGTTGCCAAACTGTTCATGAAAAACCAGGCATCAAAGTGATCTGCTGCAAGGACCCAGGGTAAATCCCTCATAGCCATTGGATACGACGTTCTCGCATATTTTTCGGTAAGCCGGCATGCCGCCTATATACGGCATAAAAACGCGAGGCTTGCCCGGCACATTTGCGCCGAGATACCAAGAACTACAAGTATACCGGAGGGTACCCGCCGCAATTTCGTTCCCGTGTTCCACCCAAGTGTCCTGAGCATCAAGATCTGCTTCGATGGCTGTGGCCTCGCGCTCACGCAGGTAGCTAAGGCAGTCTCCAATCCAATCCACGTGGTGCTCGATTGTTGGCAACATATTTGACAGAACGGAGGGGCTTCCAGGCCCCGTAATGGTAAAGAAATTGGGAAAGCTGTGCGTCATAAGCCCCAAATAGGTACGAGGCCCTGCCGCCCACGCGTCTCGAAGTGTCAGCCCATCTCGTCCTTCAATATTAATTTTACCCAATGCACCGGTCATCGCATCAAAACCAGTCGCTAAGATCAGATCATCAATCTCAAATTCGGTGCGATTGGCAACGACGCCACTTGACGTCAACCGTTCAATCCCTGTCTCATCTAACTGGATAAGGCTCACATTTTGCCTATTGTAGATCTCGTAATAGTTGGTTCCCAAGCACAGCCGTTTGCAGCCAATGGTATGATGAGGGAGCAATCTCTCAGTGGTCTCCTCATCCTCTACGATCGCACGGATTTTATCTCTGACAAAATCCTGAGCGAGCTTATTCGCCTCCGCACTGACTACAAAATCATTAAAGGATACCAGCAGACTATTGCCGCCGGCGTGCCAAGCTTCCTCAAGTTTTTGCCTGCATTCCTCATCGGACACGGATAAGGCCGATTGATCGTTCGCAATATTGGTAAAACCGCCAAAAGTTTTTTTTGCGGCATTTCTCAACTCATGATGATTTTCCTTGAAGTAGGNCCGGTCTTCCTCTGTCAGTTNATGATTAAAGGCCTNAACCACGTAANTGGCTGTTCTNTGAAANACNGTCAATTGTTGAGCGACTTTAGCAANCTCCTGNATCACCTGAACGCCGGANGAACCCGTGCCAACGNCCCCNACGCNGCGGNCGGTAAAGTCAATTTTTTCNTTNGGCCAGTNCCCCGTATGGNANAAACGGCCTNCAAACGNCNNCANTCCNGGGAANTCAGGCAGGTTGGCAGCGGAGAGACACCCGGTCGCCATGACTACAAACTGGGACGAGAATTGCCGACCGTCTTCGACCTGCAAGAGCCAAGAAGGGCTGTCGTCCAGATAGCGGGCGGAGAGAACGCGCGTGTTTAAATGAATGTCGGTGCGAAGGTCATACCTGTCCACCACATGATTGGCATATTCCAATATTTCCGGTTGCGATGGATACCGCTCAGACCAATTCCACTCCAGATCCAGTTCCGCATCAAAACTATAAGAATAGAACATGTTATCCACGTCGCAGCGGGCGCCGGGATAACGGTTCCAATACCACGTACCACCGATACCGGAACCAGTTTCAAGAATAGCCGCTGAAAACCCCCTCTCTCGAAGCTTATACAGCATGTAAATGCCAGCAAACCCGGCACCTACGATAAGCACATCGAAAAACGAGGGATCATCTTGTTCAGTCATCTAACGGCTTCTTCTATCACAATAGAATTTCTAATTTTATCGTACACTTGGTTAAACAACAAAACTACTGTCTTGTGATAAAGAAAGGACAGTGTCGTGGGTTGATCGATTGGAACCAGCGGAAAGGCCAATAGAATTAGCCAAAGCCTAGTGAGTCTTTTTCAATTCCTACATGCTCTAACAAACGGCTATTTCCAACCTTGAAGCATTAGGTTATACGATAGTCGATATTTCGGAATTTAGGGGAAGTCCAGAAAACGGCAGAAAACCCTGAGGTCGGGGAGTGGCGCAGTCTGGTAGCGCACATCGTTCGGGACGATGGGGTCGGAGGTTCGAATCCTCTCTCCCCGACCAATCTTTTCAATGACTAAGCAGGTAGGGCAAAAAATCATTTTGGTACAACAGCACCGTTATTATCCTAGATTACTGGATGTTTTTTCAATGGCGGGATGAGCTTATTCGTTTCTCACTACGTAGCTATCAAGCATTTTGGATTAACTTTCAGATATACCCACAGTACCACTTCTTTTGTTATCTCCGAATGTCCCGCTGTTTGAGCGACTGTAAAATTTTGTTCAGCCATACAACTAATGACACTGTGCATATAAAATGTGCGGTGCATCGAACACTGGCCCATTTTGCTGCGTTGTTTAATGTTTAGTCTATTCGCCTAAAGAGATTTTCATTCCACCTGATCCGCCGCATGACAGCGTGCTAGCTAATCCGATACGTTGAAAACTCGCTGTCTGCTCAATAGAGAATTAACAGACTGAAAATCAATAATTTTTAATCTGAACAGACACATCAGAGGATTATCACCCAACAATATCGCTCCGATTAACGGTTGACCTTTTTTGACACTGGGCCGGAATTGAACACACGCGAGGGGGAATCAGCAGTTGATTGGGCATCACAAAACCGAATAATTGGGAAGAAATTTGGATTGGAAATGAAGATGCGCGGATTTATCGGTGGACTTGTCATTGGTTTAGTTAGTGGTGTGATACTGACGGTCGCTGGCCCGCAGACCGAGACTCTTAAGAATGGCAAGATCGAAGCCCGGGGACCGGAGGTGACAGAGGATATGGGAACGACAGTCTCACCGGTGGAATGGCGGCTTTCCAGTGTGTTGCCCGAAGACATGGAATTGTCCGCAGGCGCCCGCCGTGTCGCTGAACGGATTACCGGTTTGACGCGGGCTGGCGTCAAGATGTCCTTCCGTGCCCCGGAGTCGCATGCAAAGGGTTTGGATCTGTTCAACGCGGTGTCATCCGGCACCATCGAGGCGGTCTTTTCCAGTCCCACTTATTGGGGTGATAAATCTCACGGCTTTGATTTTTTGGCCGGCGTGCCTTTCGGTCCCACCGGAGATGAATTCCTTACATGGTACCATCAGGGGGGCGGAGAAGCGTTGGCGGATGCCTTATTTCGCCGCTATGATATTAAAGGCGTGCTTTGTGGATTGGCGGGTCCGGTTGGCGGTAGTTTGTTCACCGCGCCGGTCAATCTCCTCAGCGACTTGCGCAATAAATCGATAGCCGCCACTGGACTTAGTGCCCTAGTATTGGATAGAGCTGGGGCACAGGTTGTCACCAAAACGCGGCCTGAGGTGATGTTGAGCATTCGCGGCGGCACCCTGTTTGGCACGGTGTCCTCCCGCCGGTTAACCCTTGACCAAAATTTCCTGAGGACATCTGCTAAACACCTCTACTTTCCCGGACTTTTTCAGCAGGTCAGTCCTTATTTTCTGATGGTTCATCTCCGCGATTGGAATGGACTTAGCAAAATCGCCCAAACGCGGATGAGAGCTGTATGCGCCGAGAATATTGTTAACAGTTTCGTACGCAGCGAAGGCACCCAGTTCAAACACTTAAAAAAAATGATCAATCAGGGAGCTGATATTCGCGAATGGCC
>NHHQ01000132.1 GCA_002170915.1 Rhodospirillaceae bacterium TMED167
ATTATTTTGGTCGGTGTGGTACCGGTGATGATGATGAACTCGGTTCTTAACCGATACCTAAACCGCTAATCTCTTTCTGGCTCGTCAATCAAACATTGCGACAGCGCGGACGAAGCCACCGGACGCGTTTTTAATTTTCCANGGNAAACATGAGACCATGAACCCNTGGGCTGGCAGTTGCTCGAGNTTCAAAAGCTTTTCCATGTGGCAGTACGGCTGCTNGATACCCGCCCAATGTCCTTGCCAGACTTTGAGTGCGTCGCCGTCTTTCGCATATTGTTCCTTGGCCAGGAAAAAGGGGGCATCCCAGCCCCATGCGTCGATCCCGGTGACCCGAATGCCATTGTCGNGGGTGAGGAACAAGGTCGCGTCCTTGCCCATCCCGATGCCGTGTTCCAGGTAGCCGTCTTTTCCGTAATATTCGCTCGCTCTGGTGTTAAAGAGCACGATGTCGAACGGTTGAAGTTCATATTCGATCCGATCAAGCTCTTCCTGTATGTCCTGGGGTTCAATCACACAGCCGTCCGGTTTGTCCCGAAAATCCAATTTTACGCCGGGCCGGAAGAACCAATCCAAGGGCAACTCATCGATGGTCTGCATACGTTTGCCGTCTTTGTCATGGGAATGGTAATGCCAAGGCGCATCCATATGTGTGCCGTTGTGGGTGGTGAGGGTAATGATTTCCCATGCCCAGGCTTGGCCGTCCGGTAGATCCTCGGGTTTCATCCCATCAAAAAAATTCGCCATCGTCTTGGCATTTTCTTGATGGTTCACATACTTGATCTGCGGCCGCATGATTTCCGGGTCAACAATCGTCTCGTTGTCGAGCGGCATGGTAATATCGACGATTTTAGAAGGGAGCTGCATGGGATGGGCCTCCTGATGAGCGATTCCAGGATGATACCGGAAGACGGGCCATGGAGCGACTGTAATTACTGTCGAAAGTGCGTGTATTCTATAGAGCTGGTGCTGAGGTGTGCTCTCAAAGGGTGGCGAATAATAGGTTTCGCCTGGTGACGGTGATGTCCAATTTCTGGTAAGCTCCCTAATACTGTGCATTTTGGAGGGGCCGAACCAATGACCCAGCCCGCTAAAAACTCAATCGCCTTGGCCTATGTTGAGGCAGATCTTAACTATGTCGTTGATACCGGAACCCCGCCGGTTATGTATGTGGATTGGCCGGAAGAGGAGCATAAAGCGTCTCCGCCACTCTATGAGGCTCATCAGTGTAAAATTTTTGACGCACGGCCCATCGCGGCCAAATTTGACCTTGCCACCCACGGCTTCGAGATGACGCTTACCCCGTCCCAGGTAACGGATTTTTACGACAAAGATGAAGTTAAGCGCGTCTATGATCCCGAAGTTACTGCTATCATCAAAGAGGCCATGAGCGCACGCGATGTGGTGGTCTTCGACCATACGTTCCGCACCCTCAATGACACGATTATCGAGTCTAAAGGCACGCGGGAACCGGTCAAGGCGGTCCACAATGACTATACTGACCGGTCTGCCCGTCAACGGGTGACTGACATCATGGGGGACGATCAGGCGAAGGCACTCATGAAGAAACGCTTTGCCATTGTACAAACTTGGCGCCCCATAAATCACGCAGTAATGACGGAGCCCTTTGCGCTGGCCGATGGGCGCACCATTCCAAACTCCAATTTTGTGCCCTTACAGCGACGTTATTCCTATCGGACCGCGGAGACCTACCATATTTCCTTCGATCCAAATCACATGTTTTATTATCTGCCCGAGATGACGCCGGAGGAAACGTATNTNTTCAAGGTCTANGACACGGACCNGGAGGCCGGCGTGCGTTTTACCGCTCACACGGCATTCGATGACCCCACGTCTNCCCCCGATGCGCGGCCCCGGGANAGTGTCGAGTCCCGTGCGCTGGTGTTCTTTTAAGACGCGGCCCGGATCGCCTGCCACACCCGGCCCGGTGTCAGGGGCATGTCGAGNTGTTGGATGCCGAGTGATGAGAGCGCATCGACGGCCGCATTCATCACACAGGGCATGGCCCCGATGGTGCCGGCTTCGCCCGCGCCTTTGATNCCGAGGGGGTTGGTGCTGGTGGGCACACAGTTGGCCTCGACATAAATGGCGGGGAGGTCATCGCCCCGGGGCATGGCGTAGTCCATAAAGGAGCCGGAGAGCATTTGACCGCTTGCCGGATCATAGGCAACGTCTTCGAATAGGATCTGACCCAGTCCTTGGGCGACGCCGCCATGTATCTGGCCGTCCAGGAGAAGCGGGTTCACAACGACACCCACATCGTCCACAACGGTGTATTTTATCACACTGATTTTGCCCGTTTCCGGATCCACTTCAACTTCGCAGATATGACANCCGTTGGGGTAATTGGCGACTTCGGCTTTATACTCTGCCTCTCCGCCGAGGCCTGGTTTGAACCCGTTCGGACACCGGCTTGAATCAAAGCTCGCCGCCGCCACCTGTTTCAATGTGATGGCGCGGTCCGTGCCGCCGATGGTGAACACGCCGTCTTCGAATTCCAGTTCAGTTTCCGCTGATTCCAGAAGATGAGCGGCAAGAGCCGTGGCCTTCTCAAGCAGCACGACCGCCGCCTGATAAGCCGCCGAGCCGCCAAGGGCGGACACCCGCGAGCCGCCCGTGCCGAAGCCGTTTTTGACTTCACCGGTATCGCCCTCGATGACATGGATATCGCCGGGCGTGAGCCCCAGATATTCGCACGCCACCTGAGTGTACAGGGTGTGATGACCTTGGCCATGGTTGGTGGTGCCGGCATAGATGGTGAGTGTGCCGTCGGCGGAAAACTGCATTTCATTATATTCGAACCCCGCCGGCGCGGCGCGTTCAATGGCGTAACTGATACCGAGACCCCGCAATTTCCCGGTCGCTTCGGTTTCCGCTTTGCGCGCATCGAAGCCCGCCAGGTCGGCGGCCTTCACCGTCATCATGAAGGTTTCGTCAAATCGGCCGGAGTCATAATTGAAGAAAAGCGGCGTCTGATAGGGGATGGCATCTGGCGGAACAAAGTTCCGCCGCCGGATGTCCACCGGACTCAGGCCCAACTCCCGCGCCGCTGCGTCCACAGTGGTCTCGATGACAAATGAGACCTCCGGTCGTCCGGCACCCCGGTAGGCCGCGGTCGAACAGGTATGCGTAAAGACGCCGGTAACTTCCACGTGAGCGACGGGAGTTGTGTAGACACCTGCAAGGCCGCCCAAATGGATGGTGGGTGGGCCGGCCGCGAGGGTCGACAGATAGGCCCCCAAATTAGCCGTTGTTTTCACCCTGAGCCCAAGGAATTCACCGTCTTTGCTGAGCGCGAGTGCGGCTTCCGTCACATTGTCCCGGCCGTGATGATCGGTAAGAATGGCCTCTGTCCGGTCCTCAATCCATTTGACGGGCCGGCCTAATTGTTTTGATGCCCAGACCGCCAGGGCGTATTCCGGATAAAAGGAATTCTTCATCCCAAAAGCACCGCCGACATCGTTGGTGATGACCCGGAATTTTTCCTCATCCTCACCGAAAATCACGCTGGCGAGTGTGCGCCGCATGCCGAATGCGCTTTGGGCACTGAGATAGATCGTATGAAAATCGGATTCGGAATCATAAGACGCGAGGATAGCACGCGCTTCCATGGAATTGGCCGCTACCCGATTAATGCGGATGTTCCGGGTGACGATATGATCCGCCGCGTTGAAGGCGGCATCGGTGGCCGCTTTGTCACCAGCGGTATGGGTGAAGGCGATGTTATCAGGCCGCTCCGGCCAGACCGTGGCACTCGTGGGATCGGTGGCGCTGGCCGTTTCTGTTACCTGCGGACGGGGTGCATAGTCGACGTCAATAAATTCTGCCGCATCCTGAGCCGCGGTCACACTCTCCGCAACGATAAATGCAATGCCATCGCCAACATACCGCGCCATGTCTGTAGCCAGGGCCAATTGGGAAGGGGTGTACATGGCCTCGGGATCCCAACCTGGCGAGGGTGGATTCATGTAGGGCATGGCGCCAAGCCCCGCCGCTTCATAGTCCGCACCAGTTAGGATCAGGTGAACGCCGGGGACGTCGCGGGCTTTTGAGATATCGATGCTGTTGATGGCCGCATGGGCGTGGGGTGAACGCAGGACATGGGCCTGGAGTGTGCCCTCTAGTTTAATGTCGTCCACATAGCGGCCCCGACCGGTTAGAAAAATCGGATCTTCCGTGCGCCGAACCGGCTGGCTCAAACCGAATTCACCCATGAGGGCATCTCCCTTCTGGTTTTAAACAATATGCCGCCTACCGATCGCATATGATGGAGCAAACGTCTTGGCGGTATTTATGAAAACCGGATGTGCCTAGTCAAGGGGGCCAAAACTGGGCGGCGGAATCCGTCGCTGGGAGGCGGCCTGATAGGTCGATGCAATTCGTAAAAGCATGCCCTCGGCCCCGGGTTCTGAACGAAACACGAGAGAGAAGGGCAGGCCTGGTTCGGGAATTTTTGTTCGCTTTGTAGAGGCCTTGGATACATATTTTGTGCCGTCCCCGTTGAGCTCAAACACCGGATCATACACGTCCCGGACATAACCGGCCGGCACCAGCATCTCCGTCAACCCGGCATTCGGGCCATAAAGGCTCTCAGGGCGAAGATTGTGGAGAATATCATATTGGTGCGGTCCGCCGATGATGCCCGGCGGCCAGGGGGTGTGGAGGCGCACGAAAGCGTCCAACTTATTCTCCAGCAATACCATCATATCGACCCGGCGCAGGAGTTCCCGGAGCATGATCCGCTCATTGACACCCTGTCGACCGTCCAGGGGATTGCGAGGGTCAGCGGTTTCCTCCCAGTTCTGAAAGGCGGCCCGCTGGTCATCGCCCCAGAACTTGGACCGCGCATTGAGCTGGGCCCAGTTGTCGAGGGTTTCATCGAAGCCCGCTGCTTTCCAGTCCTCGGCCCGGCGCAGGAGATACTGGCTGATATGGAAGCGGAAGGTCTTTGCAAGTTCTTGTTGCTGGATGGTGGCAATGTCGAGATTGTCGGGGCCGTCAATTTTGCCTTCAGACAGCGCCAGGCAATAGTCGATTGGGTCCATGGTACCGTCTCCGAAGACCTTGCCCGGCAGAAACTCTGTGGGTTTGATGGTGGCGACGAAGTCGTGAAAGAGCGGCGTTCCGTCCGCCTTGAGGCGGAACAGGATGTCGGGCATGAACACCGGCAGCAAAGCGTGCAGGGCCCGGCGAAAGTCAGGGGCCATTTGCTCCATATCCGGATCCGGTGTCCACAAGGGATCACTAGATTCCACCAAGACCGAGCCAAGGTGCCCGCCGAGCAAATCCTTTATTTCTGTGATGGCGGCGTCGACGATGGGCTTTTCCGTGAGGGATTCCGGCGGATAGACCAGGGACTCTCGGATCACGCCGAGCCGGATACCGTCGAGGCTGCCGGCACCGTCCTCCTGGGATACATGGCTTGCATAGGGGGTGCTGAGCACACTGGAGCGGGGCACCGTTGTATAGGGGTCACGCGGATCATAGTAGCCGTTGTCGGCGTCTTTAAGCGCGTCCAGGATTTGGGCACAGTCAGCCAGCGTTTTTCCGTGAATGCCGGAGCGGTCGCAGTAGATATCCGCTCCGATGGCGCCGCCGTCAAAGCCCAGCATGGACTTGTGGGGCAGGATGAGCGACACCGCATTGTGATTGGAGGGGCCCCGGCAAGAGGCGCGTGTTTCCTCACCCAGGCTTGCCATCACCAAATTCGTGCTGACCGAGAGGGCTGAGCCGGAGCTTGAACCCAGTGATGCCGCACGCGTGGTGTCGTAAGGATTGGATGGATTGCCGCCCCAGGTTGCCCGCTGGTAGCCAAGCGTCGAGGGTAGCACCTTGTCCGGTGTATGACGCCCGCCCGGATTGCCAGCGCGCCCGTTATATTCCGTATTTACTGCCTTGGCATAAATGATTGCACCTTTCCGGCGCAGCTGTTCGACGAGGATATGATCGCGGGCTGGAAAGTCGATGTCGTAATCGGCGTCCGCGCCGCCCGTGGAGCGCATATCACGGGTGTCGAATGGGTCCTTGAAAGAGAACGCGACGCCATACATTGGAAGTGTTTCGAAATCAGGATTTGCGCCGTATTCTGCGTCCAATTCCTGGGCTCGTTCGAGGGCATCGGGCTGGTGGCGGAACATTTCGCACACGGGCGGTGCCCCGGCGGGCAGGGGGCCATCG
Organism: Rhodospirillaceae bacterium TMED167; assembly: GCA_002170915.1. The sequence continues at coordinate 6,199 of NHHQ01000132.1, forward strand.
TCCGGGTGGCGGTCATAGTCCCCCCAGCAGGTGACGGAGCGTTCCCCACGGATGTTGAGAGTTGCCAACGCGTTTACTTGGCCCGCATTGGGGATGCCGCCGATCATCCCGAATTGCTGATGCGCCCCGGATTTTGACGCGGTTTCTTCCATGCGGCCAAATTCCAGGGGCGGACCTTTGTAGTCGGAGAGATCCGGGAGAACATCCGTGACCGGGATGGTCTCGGTCGGAAATGTAAGATCCTGTCCCGCCCGGGTAACGCCGGAGGCCACCGGCACACTGGCGCCGTCCTCGGTGACCAGCATGCTGGACACCCCGTTGAAGGCCTGTGCCCGTGCGATATAGGTCTCCACCACTTGGGTGACCGTTGTGCTGCCGGCTTTGATTGCAGCGTGTAGATCACGGATGGAAGCCTCGACAAGTTCAAAGCCTTTTGATGGACCGGTCATGATCCTCTCCCTCTTGTTTCAGATGATAATCATGTCCCTGCAGCCCCAAAAAATCCAGCGGGGTCTCCATCAGTGGTCCCTGCGAGAAAAGATATTGCCCAGAGATGTTGCCCGGAGATCTCGCCCGATAATTCGAAAAATAACCACTAAACCTCTGTGCTGTCGGAGCAGACACATCCCACAACTTGACAACTTATCCCCTTCTTTCTCATGGCCAAGCGGGAAACTCTATTGTCAGCCCAGGAGGAGGGTGCCACTTATGGGGCCAGGGAGAAGAATGGCATAAGGGGAATGGGCATGGACGAGAAACTTTATATATCTGCACAGGAATTGCTCGATGATTCTTTCCGGTTGGCGCATCGGATTTATGATTCCGGGTTCCAGCCTAATTATATCGTCGGCGTCTGGCGCGGCGGCACGCCGGTGGGCATCGCCGTACAAGAGCTGCTTCAATATAAGGGCGTGCCGACGGACCATATTGCCATCCGCACCTCATCCTATACCGGAATCGGGGAACAGTCCGACGACATCCGGGTTCATGGATTGCATTATATCGTCGAGAATATGAACACAGAGGATTCCTTGCTGATCGTTGATGATGTGTTTGATTCAGGGCGCAGCGTAAAAGCAATCATTGATGCAATCAAAATCCTATCGCGCCGCAATGCCCCTGAGATCATCCGAACGGCCACGGTGTATTATAAACCCTCCATGGCTAAAGTAGACATTGTCCCCGATTTTTTCATCCACGAGACGGACAAATGGCTTGTTTTTCCGCATGAAATCGACGGGCTAACCGTAGAAGAGATCTCGCAGTCCAAGCCCCTGGTGTTGGGCGAGTAGGAAGAGCTTCGCCTATCTCCGGCACCATGCGGCGGTTTTAATATTTTTTGGCCGCCAAGCGGTCTTAGAACACTGCTGGGTGGCCAGTTTGACTTAGGGGGCAATCCTTGCATCATACAAAGGCCTGCGCGCTACCAATCGTGGCTCTAATTCGAAAAAGCCGTTCTTGAGTGGCGTAAGCAGGCCGTCTTTGCGGGGGGCGGTTCGGCGAATGCGGGTAGAACGGCATCCGCGTAGCGCCCGAAAATTGATCAGAAAGAGGACATCCATGAGCCTATACGCAGAATCACAATTCCCGGTCCGGTCCGACCTTGAGGCCGTTCACGCCAAGCAGCTAGATCAGCTGGCCGACCCAGGCACCTGGGGGACAGGGGCGCAGCGTCTTGCCGTGGCCGGCGAAATCCGCCGCGTCTGCGTGGACGCCGGTGTTCAGGAGAAGCCCGAGGAACCCGGCCATGAGACGGACGTGGATCTGCCCCGGGCGGCCCGCGAGCTGATCCGGGAACTGGCGGTCGAGCCCCAGGGCTTCACCGAAGAGTCCTATACGGCGGCGCGAGTCGGCGGATTGAGCGATGAGGAATATGTCGAGACCGTGGGTATTGTCGCGCGCTTGGTCGCCATGGATGTTTTCGCCCGGGGCATTGGGGTGCCTTTGAGGCCGCTACCCGCGCCCCAGGACGGCGCGCCGTCTCGTGTCCGCCCGGCGGCGGCAAAAAAGGAAATGGCCTGGGTGCCGACGGTGCCGAACCTGCCTGAGGGCGGGGAGGAAGCTGAACAACTCTACGGCAAAAATTACCACCCCTATATTTTCCGGTCGTTAAGCCTGGTGCCCGATGAAATGCATCGGCATATCGAACTGGAAAACATTCAGTACCTGCCGATGAACAGTATCCTCATCAAAGATTACCAACACCATGAGGATTTCTCGCGGGCTCAGACGGAAACGGTGGCGGGACGGGTGTCCGCCATTAACGAGTGCTTTTACTGAACAGCCGGTCATGCATGGTTCCTCCGTGAGAGTGGACGCGAAACTGGGCTGGACATCAATCTTGAAGCCCTCATCAAACCAGAACTTGATATTGGTGTGCCGGGGGGCAGGGAATTGTTGGCATTTTCTGATGCAGTCCTGGGGCAAGATCGGGATCAACTCGATCATGTTCGCCAGGAGCTTCATGACGCCTTGGGGTCAAAAGCCGTGGTCGCAGCATCTGCCGTTGCGGCTACTTTCTCCAAGAACGATCGAGCCGCGAACGCCTGCGGCATTCCGTCCGAGTTGCGGATGCTACGAAACAGTAAGGACATTAGGCATGCGCTTGGCCTGAACAGCTTCCGTTCAGCGGCGAACACAAAAAAGCACTATCCAGACGAAATGTAGACGGCTCTTGGAGTTGCCCGATGAAGGACCGGTCCGATATCACATTCTACTATTTTCCAAGGGCATGTTCACTTGCGGTGCATGTTGCATTGGAGGAAGCGGGCTTCGATTACCGTCGGCAGTTGATAGACCTTAGGACTCAGGCGCAAAAAAACCCTCAATATCTTGCACTTAATCCAGTGGGTGCGGTGCCCGCGTTGCGCATCGGGGATCAGCTCCTGACGGAGACCCAGGCCATCCTAACCTATATCGGCGATGTTGCACCGACGGGCCCGTTGCTGCCGCCGAGCGGTCAAAGGGATCGCTACCGGGCTCATCAGTGGATGAATTTTCTATCCAGCAGTGTCCATGCTTATATTCGTTGTATATTCCGGCCGTCGGCCTATGCGCCGATCGAGGATGCCACAGCCCAAGCCGCTGTTAGGCGCCAGGGACATGCAAATTTGGCGGCGGCCGTCGCGACAGTCGAAGCCTGGCTCACGGGCAGCCCATTTGCCCTGGGGGAAGATTTCTCTGTCGTCGATGGCTATCTTTTTCTCATGTATCTCTGGAGTTGTGATGACCGGATCGAAACCGTGCCTGACCGCCCAAAATGGGCGGCCCTGGCTGAACGGGTGTGGCGGCGCCCAGCGGTGAAAGCCGTTGTGGCCGTCGAGCAGCAGGATCGAGATTTCACCATTCCCATTTAGACGGCCGGGTAGGTGATCTGTGGCTTTTGGGATGCCTTGAATTTTTTTGGTAGGTAAGAAGCATCGGCCGCGTGTTAGACTCCGGTTATGGAGTCGGAACATATCACGGGTGCTGTAGAGGGTCGTTATTGGCATATGCTGGATGATGGCCGTGTGCAATGCGATCTATGTCCACGCTATTGCAAACTGCAAGAAGGCCAACGTGGGCTTTGTTTTGTCCGCGCGCGCCAGGCGGACAAGATGGTCCTTACCACCTACGGTAGGTCGTCCGGATTTTGTATCGACCCGGTGGAGAAAAAGCCACTGAATCACTTTTTGCCCGGCACTCCGATCCTCTCGTTCGGAACAGCGGGGTGTAATCTCACCTGCAAATTTTGCCAGAACTGGGACATCTCCAAGTCTCGGGCGTTTGACAGGCTTCAGGCCGAGGCATCACCTGATCTGATCGCGGAGGCTGCCGTTCAAACAGGCTGTAAGAGCGTTGCTTTTACCTACAACGACCCAGTTATATTTCTTGAATATGCCACCGACGTGGCCCAGGCATGTCGCGCGCGGGGCCTGAAAACGGTGGCAGTGTCGGCTGGCTATATTTGTCCCGAGCCACGGGCCGACTTTTTCCAGTCTATCGATGCCGCCAACATCGATCTAAAAGCATTTACAGAATCGTTCTATAGGGACCTCTGCTCCAGCAACCTTGCACCTGTCCTGGAAACGCTGGTGTATCTGAAGCATGATACAGATGTCTGGGTTGAAATAACCACATTGCTGATCCCGGGTGAGAACGATTCTGATAGAGAGCTGAATGCAGAATGCGCCTGGATCGCCGAGAATTTGGGACCCGATGTGCCGCTCCATTTCTCCGCCTTTCATCCCGACTGGAAAATGCGCGATAAACCCAACACACCGCCGGACACCCTCATGCGCGCGCGCGCTGTCGCTCATGGCCACGGACTCCGGTATGTTTATCTCGGCAACATCCACTCCCATGAAGGATCCAGTACATATTGCCATGGGTGCGGTGAAATTCTTATCGGTCGAGATTGGTATGAGCTGTCCGACTGGGGATTAGGGGTGGATGCTTGCTGTGTACATTGCGGCACGGCTTGTCCGGGCGTGTTTGATTCAAAACCTGGCACCTGGGGTCGCAAACGCCAACCGGTGCGGTTGCCGGGGTAATGTCTCTGGCTCCCTCCCGATCCCGTCCTGGGAGACGGGATGGGGAGGGGAAGAGGAATAGCGTGCGGCCGGCCTTTGCCATGGTGCCCGAACACTGGTAAAAACGCGCTATCTCGTTCTTACGCTTTAACCGCCTATCCGAGTCTGCTCATGAACCGAAGCGCTATATTTTTTATCCTCAAACTAGCCGTCTCGTTACTGCTCATCGGATTTCTTGCGATCAAATTTGATTTTGGGAAGTCAGCGGAGAAACTCCTCGACGCCGACTTCGCCGGCGTTGGTCTCGCCGTTTTGGTTCTGGGTCTGTTACTCGTGAACAACACCGTACGCTGGCGGGTCGTGATGCGGGCTATACACGCCGTTTTGGACATGAGGACCACCTTTCGACTTCTTTACATTGGTATATTTTTCAATCAGACGCTGCCCTCTTCGGTCGGCGGGGATGCGTTCAGAATGTACCTCGGACGGAAGGAGGGGCTTCCTCTGACAGCTGCCATCAATGGTGTGATGCTTGAGCGCGTGGCGACCCTCACCGGTCTCATTCTTCTGGTCGTGGTGACCCAGCCTCTGTTGCTTTCTCGCATAGGTGACCATCCTGCAACGTTTGTATTTCCTGTGCTGGCCGTTCTTGCGGTGACAGGCATCGCGCTGTTGATGCTGCTGGATAGATTCCCGGAGCGTTTCCAAAAACACAAACTTATCCGAGGCGTCGCAGAGCTCGCCTTAGATACGAAAAAGCTGTTCCTGTCGCCAGCCCGTGCTTTCCTGGCCGTAGGTCTCGGTGTGACGGGTAATGTTCTTCTCGCCTTGGCGACCTTCTTTCTGGCCCAATCAATTGGCGTGGAGGTCACGGTGCTAGATTGCATGGTATTGATGCCACCGGTGATCCTGATTACTACAGTTCCCATTTCAATTGCCGGATGGGGATTGCGTGAAAGTGCGATGGTGGCGACTTTTGCTTTCATAGGCATCGTGCAAGAGGATGCAATCGCGCTGTCTCTGTTGTTTGGCTTGGTCAATGCCGTCATCAGTCTGCCAGGCGGACTCCTTTGGTTACTGAGCGGCTACAAGCGGGCAGACGTAAGCGATAAAATGTCTGAGGCGTCTTAAACAAACGCTTTTATTTACCATACTCTTGGATAATCATGGTTGCAGATCAGAACCTTAATTTTAAGCGAGGAATCCATGAAAGTCAGTTTTGCCCAACCCGGTTTGCCGCCAACTGGTGTCGCCGTCGTCAGTGTAACCTCCGGCGGGAAACTATCGGCAAGTGCCGAAAAGCTGGATAAGAAGACAGGTGGCGCTCTCAAGCGGGCGATACGTTGTAGCCAGTTTAAAGGCGACAAAGGCCAATCGCTCAACATCATTGCACCATCTGGCGTGCGCCTGGATCGCGTTATGCTGGTCGGGCTTGGCAATGTAGCGGATATTTCAGAACTCGAGATCCAAAAACTTGGCGGCAAAATCTATGCCGAAACTTGCCAAGGAATTAAGGGAGTGGTCACTGTAGCCGTGGATCCCATCTCCGGTGTCCAAATGAGCGCAGCTGACATGGCTGCGCAACTGGGCTATGGCGCACGGCTTAGATCTTATCGTTTTGACAAATACAAAACCAAACTTAAAGAAACCGATAAGCCCGCGCTAAAAAAAATCACCTTCCAATGTGTCGGCTTTGCAAAGGCACGGACGGCTTTCCGATCATTGGAAAAAATTGCGGAGGGTGTGTTCTTTACCCGGGATCTTGTATCGGAGCCAGCGAATATCCTCTATCCCGAATCTTTCGCAAAACAGACAAAGTCACTCGAGAAGCTGGGTGTCAAGGTCGAGGTGCTGGGTGAGGCCCAAATGCGTCGCCTTGGCATGGGTGCGCTATTGGGTGTGGGACAAGGCAGTGCCCGTGAGTCCAAGATGGTGGTGATGCAGTGGAACGGCAGCACTGGGAAAACTCGCGGTAAAAAGGCCGAAGCCCCGGTCGCGTTTGTTGGCAAAGGGGTGACTTTTGATACTGGGGGTATTTCCATCAAGCCCTCGGCTGGTATGGAAGATATGAAATGGGATATGGGCGGCGCCGGAGTGGTCGTCGGCCTTATGAAAGCGCTCGCTGGTCGAAAGGCCAAGGCGAATGTCGTGGGCGTGGTTGGGCTAGTTGAAAACATGCCCGACGGGAATGCCCAGCGGCCCGGTGACATTGTCACGTCTATGTCTGGCCAAACGATTGAAGTTCTTAATACAGATGCGGAGGGACGGCTCGTCCTTGCGGATGCACTTTGGTATACCAAAGAACGCTTTAAGCCGAAATTCATGGTTAACTTGGCGACCTTGACGGGTGCGATTATCATTTCACTCGGCAATCAGCATGCGGGCTTATTCTCAAACAATGATACGTTATCTGAGCGGTTGACCCAGGCTGGCAAAGACGTCAATGAGCTGCTCTGGCGCATGCCGATCTCGCCGGAATATGACAAAATGATCAATTCGGATGCAGCCGATATGAAAAACATCGGTGGTCGGGGTGCTGGATCCATTACGGCGGCTCAGTTCCTCCACCGTTTTGTAGATAAAATCCCCTGGGCGCATCTCGATATCGCCGGTGTTACATGGTCCAAATCTGACGCGCCGACGGTGCCGAAAGGTGGGACAGCCTTCGGCGTCAGACTTCTCGATCAGCTGGTCCGTAATCATTATGAAGGTAAATAATCCACTAAATGATCACTGGCGGACCAACCATAAATGGCGACTATCGGGATCACTGTCGGGTCTGCCCAGACGGACGTCGTGGTAACAGCCCGGACCTATTACCTGGGACCACGTCGGTTTGTTTTTGACGTGCGGATGGCAGGGCGATGCTGTGAAAAAAAATTGGGCCGGAGCCATGGCTGAAATCGCTTTTTACCATCTGCAAATGACACCGCTGGAAAATGTGTTGCCCGTGCTCTTGCGGAAAACGCTTGATGCTGGGAAGCGCGCTGTGGTGAGGGCGGGTTCGGCGGATCGGGTGGAATCTCTTAACACGGAGCTATGGATTGCAGATCCCGGCGGCTGGTTGCCCCACGGTTCTGCAAAGGATGGCCACGCTGAAGAACAGCCCATTTGGCTGACGGCAGGCCAAGATAATCCCAACGGTGCGACATTTCTATTTTTGACGGATGGTGTCACAGTTGGCGTTCTGGACGAAATCGAGCGGTGCTTCGATCTATTTGATGGCCACGATGATGCCGCGCTTCAGGCGGCACGGACGCGCTGGACCAGCCTCAAGGAATCTGGCCACGATCTTACATATTGGCAGCAGAACGAGGCCGGAAAATGGGAGGAGAAGGGCCGCTCATGAATTCAAAGGATGAAAACAAAGTAGCACTTTCCGATGAGACTGACGTTGACACGGTGTTAAAGGCCCAGGCCAATGCCAAGGGGCAGACCTATTCGGATTTTCTAAAACTTGATAAGCTCCTTGCCTTGCAGCCGGGATTTGATAACAACTCCGATTCGCTTCTGTTTTTCACCCTCCACCAGACCAAGGAGCTATGGATGCGGGTGATGTATGTGGAAGCCGTCAGCGCACGGGACAGTCTTTTCGACGGCCAGGCCGGTCCTGCGCTCAAGACGCTGGCACGTGTCCGCTCTATCCAGCAGATTATGATTGCCAGTTGGTCCAGCCTCGCCACCATGACCCCGGTGGATTATTTATCCTTCCGGGAAGATCTTGGAAGTTCGTCCGGCTTTCAGTCCCCGGGCTACCGCAAATTAGAATTCGTGCTCGGTCAAAAGGATAAACGTTTTTTGGTACCGCACGAAAAAACGCAGAATCATTATGAGGACTTGAGCGACATATTGAACCAGCCCAGTCTCTACGACGGGGCGCTTCATTACCTGCACCGTCTTGGGCTTCCGATTCCGGCTGACCGTCTGGAGCGCGACTGGTCTGAACCCTATACATTCAGTCAGGGCGTCCATGACGCGTGGAAAGCGGTTTATGACGATACGGAAAATCGTTTTGAGGAATACCATTTGGCTGAAATTTTGGTGGATTTGGAATATGATTTCCAGCTTTGGCGGTTTAAGCATTTCAAAACGGTTGAGCGGATTATTGGATCTAAGACCGGCACAGGTGGTTCTTCGGGAGTATCGTATTTGAAATTGGCGATCGACCGATACTTTTACCCAGAGCTCTGGGAGGTGCGGGCGGCGTTATAAAGCGCTTAGCCCGTCAACACGTCGTTCCCCAGCATCCAACGGGCATAAGGGGGGGCTTCGTCCCAGAAGCCGGGCTTCCAATTCTCGTCCAACCGGTCCATATCGGCGAAATATTCGATGTCGCCGCCGCACGGATTATTAAAATACCAAAACCAATTTGAGCCCAAGGAGTGTCGGCCCGGACCGGAGACGCTAACCGCGCCATGTGCCCGCATGTGGGTGCCGCCGAACATCATCTGATCAAATGAGTTCAATTCAAATGCGATATGGTTGAAATACCGGTGCGTACCCCGCCGGTGAAATAGGAACAGCGAGTGATGGAAGGTTGAGCCATCGCAGCGCATAAAAGTACCGCCGTCCGTCGAGCGGTCGCTGAGACGGAAGTTCAGTCGCTCCAAATAGAATTGTGCCGCTTCCCAGTTGCCTTCTTCGGGCAGACTGTAAACGACATGACCAATACGAATGGGTCGGACTTTTTCGTCGGGCCAATGTCGTTCATTAGTGCGCGCGACCCGTTCGTGAAAATTCATCTGAGGTTCAGGCTGCTTTGCGTCCGTGATATCCGCCATACGAAGAGCAAAATAATTGCCGCTGTCGTCCCGGGTGTGCAGGCCACCGCTGCTGTCGTCGGTAACTTCCCGGTCAGAGATCAGGTCGTTACCAAGCTGGTTCAAGGCCTCCTTTGTGTCCACACCCCAGGTAATTTCTCGCGCTGTTGACCCCTCCTCATTGGTGGGAGGAAGGGCAGGGTCGGTCTTCAGGCGAAGTGAAATAGTTTGGTTTTCCGGTGTCTTAAACTCCGCACCAGTGCTTCCGGTTTCGATTTTCTCGAGACCCCAATTGTCCAGGAATTCGATGCACAAGGGCATGTCTTCGACACCATAAATGATGCCTTCTACGCGCTTTATGGTCATTATTTCTTTTCCTTTCGGAGAATAAAGATCCCTCGGTCGTCTTTTGAGCCCGATGTGACAATCGGTTCCAGCATCCTTTTGATTTAGGAGCCATTAGTTGTTTGTAACCGACAATATCTGGGATGGCATGGGTTTACGCTACTGCTTCCATTGCGGACATTAGTCCCGGCATACCAAAACCAAGAATATTTAGATCTGATACAAGCCTGTCTTTGTCCTCAGCGCCCATTGGCATGAGAGGCGGGCGGACGATATCCCACCGGGCATCTCCGCTAAAATATCCGGTGCAGGCCTTCAGCGCAGGGATGACCACATATTTTCCAAAAGTATCACGGACCATGTCCAACTGCTGTTGCTGGTCTGCCGCGTCATTGTCTTGCCAGGTCTCATAAAGACGGACGATGGCAGCTGGATTGACGTTCGCGGTGGCGGAGATGCAGCCGGCACCGCCATGCCTCATATTGTCGAGCAAGAATGTCTCTGCGCCAACGAAGATGCGGAAATCGTCCCATTCCTGATCCAACATGGCGCGCGTGTTATTCCAATCCCCTCCGCTGTCTTTGATGCCCACAACCGTGTTGGGGTATTCCTTCACGAGCCGGTCGATCAGGTCAAGTGACAGGGGTACGTTTGCCACTGGCGGGATATGATAGAGATAAATACTAAGGTCCTCTGCCCCGACCCGTTGAATGACCTCAGAATATGCCGCGAAGAGACCATCGTCGCTCACCCCCTTGTAATAAAATGGGGGCAGCATCAGAACGCCGCCGCACCCAAGTTTATTGGCGTGGGCAGTAAGACGTGCGGTCTCCGTAATGGCGCAGCACCCGGTTCCTGGCATCATCATTCTGGGATCGATGCCCGCCCCGACCAAGGCGTCCATGAGATCAATTTTCTCGTCCGCTGAGAGAGAGTTGGCTTCTGAGTTTGTCCCGAAAACGGATAATCCAACGCCTTGCGACAACAACCATCGGCAATGGTTGATCAGGCGTTCTGCATCGGGAGTAAAATTTTCACCAAAAGGCGTGATGACGGGCGCGAACACACCTGAAAATCTGCAGGTTTTACCATCGAGGGCCGCCATCATGATTCTCCTTACCGAACTGATTAATCGTGGTTAGGCTAGCGTGTGGGCGGGGCTGGAGACAAGTGCTAACTCGTGATGCCCTGTATGACGGGTGTACCAGGCACTGGCGTAAACACACCCCTGCCGAATGCGTGAACAAAAATGGCCTAAAATAAAAATCATGTCCCCTTCGCGCTGTTGGTGGAAGCGCGATTTTAAGGACTTTGCCACGGCGTGGCCGGGCCACCTGGTGGGTTATTTGCCTGCAAGGATTGCCTTTACACGGGGCCAGGCCTCCGCTCCCTTCTCGGCCATGAGGGACAGATATGTGCTGTTAAGCCAGTCTCCGATCCCTATTGCATAGGAGGGGAGAGCGGTGACCCTGCCATACCAATCGCGCAGGTGGGAGCGATGATCCAGGATACCCAGGAGGTTAAGGTGATCGAAGCGTGTGAGGTAAGGCATGAAAGCAATGTCGGCGAGCGAGTAATGCGCCCCCGTCAGCCAGGGACCTTCTGCGAGTGCAGTGTCCATGTCGGCAAAGAGTGTGTCGAAACGCTGAATCGCCGGTAAGAAGAAGTGGGAGTCTACGCCGTGCGTCACCAGGTCCATGACGCGTTCCCGGCGGGCCGGGTCGGGGATGCCGTTGAAGTAAGCCTGCAGTTCCTCTGGTGAGCGTCCTTGGATATGCTGGTATCGGAACGCAACTGCATTACTGACGGTGGACAGATTGGCATGAATTCCCTCGTCCAGCTGCTTTGTCCACAACCGCATGCGGGCGCGAGCAAGGGGATCGTCAGGTTTTAGTGGAGTATCTGAATAAGCATCATCAAGGTATTCGAGAATGACGGTGGACTCAATTATAACCGTTCCATCTCCGGTTATCAGGGTTGGAACGACGCCATTTGGATTGAGCTTTTTATATTCATCCGTCCGGGTTTCGCCTTTGCGTAGGGATAGGTGAATACTCTCCCAAGGAAGGTCTTTTTCCGCTAGTGCAATGCGCACTTTCTGTGCGCAACTAGACATGTCATTGTGATAAAGTTTTAGCATGTGCCCTTCGACCGATGTTCTGTATTTTTATTTCGGGTTAACGTAGTTTCGCTCGCGGAGTTTCTAAACGGTAATTCTCCTAGGTCAACGCGGCCAGTTCTTAGCCGATTACACTGCGAGATTTTTTCTGTTTCAAATTACGAGTCGTAGGTGACCAGCGTCGAGAGCGGCATATCCAATTTCTCGCGGCCATTCAAAAAGGTAAGCTCAACAATACACGCAGCGCCCACGATATTGGCGCCGACTTTGCCGAATAATGCTTTGGCGGCGTTCATAGTGCCGCCAGTCGCAAGCAGGTCATCCAGCAAAACTATTCTGTCACCTGCTTTCACGGCATCCTCCTGAATTTCTACACTATCTGTACCATATTCCAATTGATACTCGTGTCTCACTGTTGGTCCTGGAAGCTTACCCTCTTTTCGGACCATCACAAATCCAAGGCCGAGTTTGAGAGCAAGGGGCGCTGCGACGAGGAAGCCGCGAGACTCAATACCCGCGAGCACGTCCGGTTGGTATTGCTTCACAACCTTTGCTAGCTGGCCTACTGTTTCCTGCCAAGCATCGGCATGTGCGATGAGGGTCGCAATGTCGTAAAAAAGAATTCCAGGCTTTGGGAAATCGGGTATTGCCCGAATATGGTCTTTGATGTCCATGGGAGGTATGTCTCGACTTGATGGAGGCCAAATAGATCCGAATATTTATACTATCGATTTCTTTTGGAGCGAGCAATCAACTGCTCTGCTTATAAAACTCTGCATTTTTGTACATTAGCCTCTGATCAACTTAATCAATCGCACGCTATTGACCAACTTTCTGTTTTTCGCGGTAGTAGAGGGTAAGTAAAATTTTAGTGAGTCCGAGAAAAGGTGTCTGGATACTTCGACAGGCGCTGCCGTCTAGCGTCTGGATAAAAAAATGCCTTAATAAATTCTGCTCTTAAACTCAGGACTCGGGTGGGCTGCTACATGCCAATTGGTCGGTGAAATTTGCAAGAGGAAGAGCGTTTCCCAGTTTTTTTTCGAAAACCTCTTGTGATACGTCAAGTAAGCATCCGGCGTCGCGTCGTCCTATTTCAAGTACGCGTCTTTGAGGCCTTTATATTTCTTGAAAACGATTGCGGTGCCTACCCTGCGGCCGAACATGACGGCCAGATAGAGGTCGGTCTTGTTTTGCCCGCGGCAACGGAGAGGCTCGCTCGGCAATTAGCAATTTTTTTATTTTTGGGTGCGTCGCCCCCGGCTTGGGCCTACGCGCTCATCGGGCCGGCTCAGGCAATTACGGGAGCGGATAACAGAACGCCCGCTATCGCGGGACCTTCGTAGAATGGTTTTATAACGGTAGATCTCAGGGACGTGGCCTGGGGCCTAATATTACCGTTTGGCAACCTGGAGGCCGCGCGGTGTTCGAAGGGGGGTTGGTCCTCGTCATGCCTCAAAGGTATCCCAGTTCCTTCCAAATTTTATGGTCACGCCGAAAGGTGTCGAGAGAGGACCAGAGCCGCCGGAAGTCCCGGTCTCTGCGCGACAGTCGTCGCGCTTCCTTGGCCCAGATTGC